>JAKQLM010000441.1 GCA_029567145.1 Pseudomonadota bacterium | reverse complement strand
CTTCTTCAAGCGTCGGGAAATAGGCCTTTTCATAGGCGGCGGCCGGAGGCAGAGCGTCCAGCAGTTCCTGCGGGATCTTGCCGGCAGCGGCCATCGCGTTGAAGCGCGCCGGGTGGCAGTAGCCCTTCAGCCAGCCAAGCTGACCTTCATCGCTGTAGAGGTATTCCATCCACAGCTTTGCGGCGTTCGGCTGCGGAGCGTAGGCGCTGATCGCCTGCACGTAGACACCGGCCAGAACGCCCGACTTCGGCACGACGACTTCGACCGGCGGATTGCCAGCCAGAGTGTCACGGGCGGCCAGGGCGTTGTAGTCCCACATGATGACGATGGGCGTGGTGCCCTGCGCCAGCGTGCCGGCCTTGCCGATGACCGGGACGAAGTTGCCCGCATCGTTCAGCGCCTTGAAGAAGTCGAGACCGGCCTTGCCAGCGGCTTCGCCCGGGGCGGCGCCGGTGGACATGCCAGCGGCCAGAACCGCCAGGATCGCCTGGTTCGACGCACGCGGGTCACCGGCCAAGGCGACCTGACCGGCATATTCCGGCTTGAGAAGGTCGGCCCAGTCCTGGGGCACGTTTTCGACCAGATCGGTGTTCACCAGGAAGGACATCACGCCGTAATAATCGCCATACCAGTGACCGTCGGCATCCTTGACCTCGGCCGGGATCTCGTCCCAGGTCGCGACCTTGTAGGGCTGCGTCAGGCCTTCGGCCTTGGCGGACGGACCAAAGGCCAGGCCCACGTCGATCACGTCGGGGGCCTGCGGGCCCTTGTTGTCCTTGTTGGCCTTGATCGCCTCGATTTCGTCAGCGCTGCCCGCGTCGGGGTTCAGTTCGTTCACGGTGATCTCGGGGTATTTGGCCTTGAAGCCGTCGATGACCGCGCCATAGCCGCACCAGTCATGCGGCAGGGCGATGGTCGACAGCGTGCCTTCGGCCTTGGCCGCAGCCTCGATTTCGGCCAGCGACTGCGCGGACACCGCACCGGCCGAGGCGACAAGCGCCAGGCTGGAGGTGAGGCACAGGAATTTCTTCATCAGCATTGGATCTCTCCCAGGTGGATCGTTTGACAACAACAGCTGCCAAGGGACTCTCGCGGCCCTTCAGTGGCGGCAGTTTGTAACAGTCAGGTAACAGGGTGATGAAACTTCTGACAAGGCGGAATCGGCGGCCCGGACCCGGCGACCGCGCCGGATCGGTGGGCAGATTGCCCACCCTACGCCCGCCTAGGGTTTGAAACGGTCGCCCAGCATGTCGCGCAGCGCCAGAAGCGCGGGTTCCGCATCTTCGCAGCCGGGGCCGATGCGGACGGCCACGGTCCGGGCAAAGCCGAAGGCCGCGGCCTTGTCGGGGTCCAGCGTCACGGTAATTCCCTTCGGGTCCTGGACTACCGACTGCACGGCATCTTCGGCACCAAAGCTTTCGTCCCCGATCTCGAACCAGACCGGGCCGCCGCCAACCGGCTGGCGGAACAGGACATAGGCCTCGTCCTCGTCCTCGCCCTCGGCAAAGCCGATGTACAAAAGCCCGTCTTCGTCGTCCTCGACAACCGACCCATAGGCCGCCTTTACCGTGATGTCGGCCATGCCGTGTTGTCCTTTCGTCTTGGCAGCAGGCGGAAGGCCCGGCTTAGGTCCATTTCGCGATGGGGGGCAGGCTCATCAGCACGGCGTTCGCGTCGTGGCCGGTTTCCAGACCGAACTTGGTGCCCCGGTCGTAGACCAGGTTGTATTCAGCATAAAGCCCGCGATGAATCAGCTGCACTTCGCGGTCGGCTTCGGTCCAGACCGTGCCTTGACGCCGCCGGGTCAGCGGCACGAAGGCGGGCAGGAACGCCTCGCCGACCGAGCGGGTGAAGGCAAAGTCCGCCTCCCAGTTCCCGGTGTTCTGGTCATCAAAGAAGATGCCGCCCACGCCCCGCGCCCGGCCCCGGTGCGGCACGAAGAAATACTCGTCCGCCCAGGCCTTGAACTGGCTGTAATAGTCGGGGTGATGGGCATCGCAGGCGCGCTGCATCTCGGCGTGGAAATGGGCGGTGTCCTCGGCATATTCGATGCAGGGATTGAGGTCGGCCCCGCCGCCGAACCACCAGGCCCCGGGCGTCCAGAACATCCGGGTGTTCATGTGGACGGCGGGCGCGTGCGGGTTGGCCATATGCGCCACAAGGCTGATGCCGCTGGCCCAGAACCGGGGGTCTTCCGCCATGCCCGGCACGCCGCGTGCCGCCATCGCGCGCTGCGCCTTGTCGCCAAGTGCCCCATGCACTTCGGACCAGTTCACCCCGACCTTTTCAAACACCGACCCGCCGCGCAGCACGCTCATCAGCCCGCCGCCGCCATCGGCGCGGGTGGTGGGCGTCACCTCGAACCGACCCGGAGCGCCCTTGGCGAACTGGTCCTCCAGCCCCTCGAACGCGGCGACAATCTGGTCGCGCAGGGTGTGAAACCACTGGGCGGCCTCGGCCTTGCGACTGGCGAACGGATCGGTCATCCTTGGGCTCTCCGGCTGCTGACGTGCCATGCCTAGCACCGCCTTGCACCGCTTTCCACTGGCCAAAGGAGCGTCCGATGAAGCGTCTGACATTTCCTGTTCTTGTGCTGCTGGCCGCCTGTGGCACGCCGCAGGAACAGTGCATCCGCTACAACACCCGCGACTTGCGGACGGTTGACCGGCTGATCGCGGAAACCGAAGGCAACCTGGACCGCGGCTATGCCATCGAGACGATCACCGAATACGAGGAGTACTGGGGTTTCTGCCCGCAGCGGCAGATCCCGGATGCGCCACCCGTGCCGGACCAGATGTGCCGCAAGGAACGCTCCTACACCGTGGACCGCCCCAAGGCGATCGACCTGAACGACGAGGCGCGCAAGCTGGACAGCCTGAAAGCCAAGCGCAAGGAACTGGCGCGCGAGGCCGAAGCGGTGATCGCCCAGTGCAAGGCCGAACACCCGGAATGACCGGTGCGCCTGGGTGATCTGTGCGCCTGGGTGATCTGTGCGCCCGGGTGATCAGTGAGCGGGCGCGGTCACCACGTCCAGAAGTCCACGCCCGCCATCGACCGTCAGAATCTGCCCGGTGACGAACCCGGCGGCGTCCGAGGCAAGGAATTGCACCGCCTCGGCCAGCTCGGCCGGGGCGGCGATGCGGCCCAGCGGGGTCGCGGCGGCGATCTCGTCCCGAAAGCCCGGGTTTTCCTTCAATGACGCCTGCAGGCTGGCGCTCATCACCGAGCCGAAGGCGACGGCGTTGACGCGGATGCCCTTTGGCGCCAGCGCCACGGCGAGCGACCGGGTCATCTGGTCCATCGCCGCCGCCGCCATCGAATAGGCCAGAAGCTCGGGCCGCGTCGCCTGCGCGGCGATTGACGACAGGTTGATGATCGACCCCAGCATCGCCCCGTCCTCGGCCCCATCCCGCTGACCGTGCTGGATCATCCGCTTGGCGGTGATCTGCGAAATCCGCAGCGCCGACAGCACGTTCTGCCGCCACAGCTCCTCGACCGCGTCGGAATCGGGGTTCAGCACCTCGGACACCACCATCTTGCGGTTGGCGTTGATCAGGATATCCACCCGATCAAAGGCGTCGATCGTGGCTGACAACAGGTTCGAGATCGTCAGCTTTTCCGTCAGGTCGCCGGAAAACATCCGGATCGGCCCTTCGGCGCGGGCTTCGTCGCCGACTTCGGCGTCCAGCCGCGCTTCGTCGACATCGGCGAACATCACGTTCGCGCCCTTGTCCACCAGATGCCGCGCGATGGCGAGCCCGATGCCCGAGGCTGCGCCGGTGACGATGGCGGTCTTGCCGGATACGGAAAAGGTCATGGCCAGGGCCTTTCGGTCGATCAGGGTTTCGCCCGCAGCGGATCGCGGCGGGGCTTGGTGGCATGGATCACGCGGAACCCACCGTCCCCGGCGACATCCTCGGCGGTCAGGAAGCTTTCGGTCAGCACGGCGTCATAGGGCAGGTGCCGGTTGGCAACCATCCACAGGCTGCCGTTCGGAGCCAGCATCCGCCGGGCCGCGCGGATGAACGCTGCGCCCAGCGCCGGGTCCGCCGTGCGCCCGGTGTGAAACGGCGGGTTCATCACCACGGCGTCCAGCAGGGTATCGGGCCGGAAGCTGGTCGCATCGGCCCAGTGGAACCGCGCCCGGTCGTCGGTCACGTTCACCCGCGCGCAGACCAGGGCATCCGCCTCGGCCTCGACCAGGTCCAGCCGCTTGACGCCGGGGCGCTTCAGGATTTCGGCCGCAAGATAGCCCCAGCCCGCGCCCAGATCGGCGACCTTGCCCGACAGCTTGACCGGCAGGGCCTGCGCCAGCAGCACCGATCCCCGGTCCGGCCCGTCCGCCGAAAAGATCCCCGGCAGGGTCTGGAACCCATCGACGGTCGAGGGCCGCGCCTGCCAGTCCGACAGATCCGCCCCGACGCTGAACGAGGCCAGCTTGCCATGCGCCTTGGACAGGCTTTCCGACAGGTCAACCCGCCCGCGCAGATCCTTCAGCGCGGTGTCGATCCCGTCGGTCTTCTGCCCGTCCACCGCGACCCAGCCGCCGGGGGCCACCTCGGCCGCGGCCTGGGCGATCAGCGCCCGACCGGCCTCGCGGCTGCGGGGCAGGCAGACGATGGCGGCGGCATAGGGCGGGGCGGCGTTGACCGCGTAGCGCCCGGCGAAATGGTCATGGTCCGGCTTGAACCCGGTCAGAACGACCACCCGGTCAGCGGGCAGATCGGACAGGTCATCGCCCAGCACCGGGCGATAGACGGCAATCAGGCCTTCGGAGGGAAGGGACAACGCGCCGGTTTCCAGCGCCAGGGACAATCGAGCGGATCGCATGGGCGGGGGCCTAAGCCCCCAACGCCCTTCTGTCCAGCCGCAGGATCATTCCTTTTCCATCGTACACTGCAGCGGATGCTGATGCCTGCGGGCGAAATCCATCACCTGCGCCACCTTTGTCTCGGCCACCTCGAACGAAAACACCCCCACCACCGCCAGCCCCTTCTTGTGGACCGTCAGCATGATGTCGAAGGCCTGCGCGTGGTTCAGCCCAAAGAACCGTTCCAGCACATGCACGACAAACTCCATCGGAGTGTAATCGTCGTTCAGCAGCATGACCTTGTACAAAGGCGGACGTTCGGTCTTGGTCTTTGTCTTGGTCAGCAGCGAGGCATCATTCCCCGGCCCGTCCGTCTTGTCAGACATGGTCATCGGAAGGATCGTCACGGGTCAGATGCCTCGGCTGCTAAGATTCGGGGGTTGCGGCTTCCCTATGAAATATAGCTTCTTTTGCCGCAGCGAAAAGGGGGCGACGCTCGGGCGGCGCTAAGGTGCATCATGCTGACCACAATCGGGTTCGACGCGGACGACACGCTTTGGCAGAACGAATCGTTCTTCCGGCTGACTCAGGGCCGTTTCGCGCAACTTCTGGCGGATCACGCGGACCCCGCGCATCTGGCCGAACGGCTGGAAGCAGCGGAACGGCGCAACCTTGGCCACTACGGCTTTGGGGTAAAAGGGTTCACCCTGTCGATGATCGAAACCGCGATCGAGGTGACCGACGCCCGCGTCCCAGCCCGCATCATCGCCGATCTGGTGGCCGCGGGGCGCGAGATGCTGGAGCATCCGATCCAGCTTTTGCCCCATGTCCGCGCCACGGTCACCGCGCTGGCCGCCGACTACCGCGTCGTGCTGATCACCAAGGGCGACCTTCTGGACCAGGAACGCAAGCTGGCACAGTCCGGGCTTGGCGACCTGTTCGACGGGGTGGAAATCGTCAGCCACAAGACCGCCGCATCCTACGGCGCGATCTTTGCCCGCCACGGCACCGGGGCGGATCAGGCGATGATGGTGGGCAATTCGCTGAAATCTGACGTGATCCCCGCGCTTGAGGCCGGGGCCTGGGGCGTCCATGTGCCTCACGGCCTGACCTGGGCGCTGGAAGCCGCCGATCCGCCCGACGGCCACGGCCGGTTTCATGTCCTGACCGATCTTGGCGGACTGCCCGCCCTGGTCGACAGCCTGAAGCCTGCGCGCAACGGGTAGCGCAGCGCCCCGCCCGCGCACCCAAGATATGGCCAGTGCAGGCCCGTCCTGCAGCATGTCTGCAACTGCATGAGCTATTGCCCGAAAGTCCTTGGATTTTTTGGGTTTTCGGATGCACTCCTCTGTGCTAGCCTTCGCGTCGAGGCAGAATATGGCACCGGAAAATCCGGGCCGCACAGGCAAAGGAATCGGCGACGTGGCATCGCTTTTCGGGCGGATTCTTCGCACAGCATTGATGTATCTTGTGGTCAGCACCGTGCTGGTGACCTCTCCGTTGCAGGCGGCGCCCTTCGCCGCCATCGTGATGGACGCCCGCACCGGCGAGGTGCTGTATGAAAAGAATGCCGACACGCGGCTGCACCCGGCCTCGCTGACCAAGATGATGACGCTGTACATCGTCTTTCAGGAGATCGAGGCAGGCCGGCTGTCGCTGGACACCAAGGTCACGGTCAGCAAATACGCCGCCTCGCAGCCGCCGTCCCGCCTGGGGCTGAAGCCGGGGCAGAAGATTTCCGTGCGCTACCTGATCCGCGCGGCGGCGGTGAAATCGGCCAATGACGCGGCAGCCGCCCTGGGCGACCATATCAGCGGCGACCATGTCGCCTTTGCCAAGCGGATGACCAAGACCGCGCGCAGCCTGGGAATGCACAACACCACGTTCAAGAACGCCAACGGGCTGACTGCCGAAGGCCACCTGTCCACCGCCCGCGACATGAACGTGCTGGGGCGGCATGTGTTCTATGACTTTCCGCAGTACTACAACATCTTTTCGCGCCGCACGGCTGACGCAGGCGTGGCGACCGTGACCAACACCAACTCGCGCTTTCTGGACGGGTATGAGGGCGCGGACGGGATCAAGACCGGCTATACCGGGGCTGCGGGGTTCAATCTGACTGCCTCGGCCCGGCGCGGCAACAAGCACATCATCGCCACCGTGTTCGGCGGGACCTCCACCGCGAACCGCAACGCCAAGATGGTCGAACTGATGGACCTGGGCTTTGGCGAGGCGAAGAACCGCGTCAAGGAACAGCCGCCCGTGGCACCCGATCCGCTGCCCTCGGATGCGCTGATCGCTTCGGCCGAACCCGAGATCGACGAGATCGACGCCGAAGGTGGCGCGGGCAAGACGGTGCGCGTGTCGGGTGGCGTGACCACCAGCCCGCGGCCCAAGGCGCGGCCCGGCGTGCCTGCGGTTCCCGATGACGTGGCTATTGCCATGGCCGCCAGCATCGACGGCGCGCTGGCCGAAGCCACTGCCGAGCCCGCCCCCGAAGGCACGCTGGAGTTCCAGGCGGACGCCATCGCCGCAGCCGAGCCCGCAGCCGAAACCGCCTTGGCCGAAGCCCTGGTCGAAGACCCGCTGCCGGTGGCCGAAGACACTCTGCCGCCCGAAGGCACCACGCTGGCCGAAGTGGCCCCCGCGCCCGAACCCGGCACGCTGGAGG
>JAKQLM010000439.1 GCA_029567145.1 Pseudomonadota bacterium | reverse complement strand
TCCATTCCGGGTGGTGGTTCAGCTTTTCAGCCACCAGCGCGGCGCGGGACATGAAGCCCCAGGCCTGCGAAAAACTGCGGAATTTCAGTATCTTGCGGATCGCATCCCGGTCAGGCACCGCCGCCCAGCCGGTTTCGGCAAGCGTGGGCAGCAGGCTTTTGCGGTCTTCGACGGGCAGAAGGTCGGCCATGGCAGGATCCTTTCAGTCAACGTGGTCGCCCCGGCGAAAGGGGCCATAGGCGGTCAGAACTTCGATCTCCTCGCCCACGGCGTGGCGCTCCGCCTCCAGGTAGCGCGCGACGGCCTTGCGGAAACCGGGGTCGGCGACCCAGTGCAGGGAATGCGTCTCGACCGGCAGATAGCCGCGCGCCAGCTTGTGTTCGCCCTGCGCCCCAGCCTCGACCCTTTGCAGGCCGTTCGCAATGGCCCAGTCAATCGCCTGATAGTAGCACAGTTCGAAATGCAGGCAGGGATGGTCTTCGACACAGCCCCAATAGCGCCCGTAAAGTGTTGTTTTCCCGATGAAATTCAAAGCCCCGGCGACGGGTCGGCTGCCGTTGAAGGCCAGAACCAGAAGCATGTCGTCACGCATGGTCGCGTGGAACAGGTCAAAGGCCTTTCGGGTAAGATAGGGCGTGCCCCACTTCCGCCCGCCGGTATCCTGGTAAAAGGTCCAGAACGCATCCCAGTGCCGGGGTTCGATCTCGTCGCCGGTCAGGGCACGGATGGTCAAGCCACTGGCGCGGGCGGTGTCGCGTTCCTTGCGGATCATCTTGCGCTTGCGGCTGGACAGGTCGTTCAGGAAGTCGTCAAAGCTTGCATAGCCCCGGTCAAGCCAATGGAATTGCTGGGTAATGCGGTGCAGGGTGCCCTCGACCCCGGCCAGAGCCTCGGCCTCGTCGGCGGTGCAGAAGGTGGCGTGCAGCGAGGAAAGCTTGTTCTGCGCCGCGATCCCGATGGCCGCGCGCAGCAAGGTTTCGCGATGCACGTCCGGCCCCAGAAACCGCTTGCCGGTGGCAGGGGTGAAGGGCATGGCAATCTGCAGCTTCGGATAGTACCGCCCGCCCGCCCGCTCCAGCGCGTCGGCCCAGCCGTGATCAAAGATGTATTCGCCCTGGCTGTGAGTCTTGACGTAAAGGGCTGTAGCGGCAAGGATTTTTCCGCCATCATGCAGCGCCAGCGGCCGCGCCTGCCAGCCCGAACCGGCGCCAGTTGACCCGGACTTTTCCAGCGCCGCCAGAAAGCGATGGGTGGTGAACGGGTCTAGCGGCCGCCCTTCGGCCTGCTCCGGTGCCGCCACGGCATCCCAATCGGTCGCCGCGATCTCGGCAATTGTATCGTGCAACGTCAGGTCGGCCATGGGCGCTCCGCAGGTCGCAAGGAAGGTGGCGGGCCAGCCGCTGCCGTCAAGCCTGCAGCGTTGAAAGATAGCCTTCGAACGTCACATTGTCGGCGACCCAGCGGGCGGCACCCTCGGCCTCGGGCGACCGGATGGTCCAGGTCAGAACCCGCGCGCCTTGGCGTTTCAGCTCGGCCACCCGGTCGCGGTCCAGATCGGCGGCCTCGTGACTGATGAAGCTGGAGCCGGTGGCGTCATAGTCCGGGATCGCCCGGAAACGGGCGCAAAGGTCGGCGGGCATCGGTGCCCAGTCGTCGGGATCGTAGGCCGAAGTTGTGATCCCGCGCGGCAGGTGCGGGGCAAGCCGGGCCATGTGGGCGACGGAGGCGGGGTTGAAGGACATGAGGGCGACATCGCCAGGATAGCCGTCCAGGGCCCTGGCGGTGGCGGCTTCAAGCTTGCCATCGGTGGGTCCCATGACCAGGCTTTGATCCTTGATCTCGATCAGCAGCGGCACCTTGCCGTCGATCAAGGTCAGGACCTCGGTCAAGGTGGGGATCGTGTCGGACGACCCCTTCAGGGCGATCTGGCCAAGCTCGGCGGCAGTCCGGGCATTGACCGGGCCGACCTCGGCGGTCAGCCGGTCGAGGGTTTCGTCGTGGAAGACCATCGCCACGCCATCGCTGGACAGTTGCAGGTCGATCTCGATCGCGTAGCCCGCGGCGACGGCGGCCTTGATGGCAGCGGGGGAATTCTCGATCCGCCCCGCCGCGCGGTCATGCAGGGCGCGGTGGGTGATCGGCAGGCGCAAAAAGCTGTCGGGCAGCGGAACGCGCGTCATTTCAGGGCGAAGATCGCTTCGATCTCCACGGCCACCCCCAGGGGAAGCGAGGCGGCCGAGACGGCCGAGCGGGCGTGGCGACCGGCGTCGCCCAGGACGGCGACCAGAAAGTCGGAGGCGCCGTTGATCACCTTGGGCTGGTCGGTGAAATCGGCGGTGGAGTTGACGAAGCCCACCAGTTTCACCGCCCGGTCCAGTCGGTCCCAGTCGCCGCCGATGGCCTTTTTCAGCTGGGAAAGAAGCGAGATCGCACAGCGTTTCGCGGCCTCGGCCCCCTGTTCAAAGCTCAGGTCCTCGCCCAGGCGGCCCTTGATCAGGCCCTGTTCGTTCTGGCTGATCTGGCCAGAGATGTGGACGAGGTTGCCCACGATCACGAAGGGTACGTAGTTCGCCGCCGGGGCGGGGGCGTCGGGGAGGGTCACGCCCTGTTCGGCCAGGCGTTTTTCGATCGGGTGCATGGGGGTCTCCGGGATGGGTCGGGGGAGAGGGTAGCTTGGGGACCGGACCGAGGCAAGGGCGCGGCTGTCCACAGTGGGCAATTCAGGAAAATTGTTTTGAAACAAATGGTTAGCTGTGGGCGTTTACCGTTCGGTAACCTGTCACGGCGGGGGCGGTTTTCAGATTGAGCGCTGGCGCGCGAAGACCTTTTTGTCTCGTCGTCGGGCTTCGCCTTCTCCTCGGTCGTTGGGGGCGCTTCGCCCCCCCCGCGCCCCTGGTTTCTAGAACCAATGGCGAAACCAATGGCACACCCAGAGGACATTTGCGCAAATGTGAACGGCTGATGGTCCGTTGGCTGGCACAGAGTGCGCGGCGCGCTGGCGGATCAGAAGCGCCCCCGCGCCTAGGCGGGGGCGCGGCGTTGTCAGGCCCAGGGGCGCAGAGTGGCGTTTCGGGTCTCGAACGTGTCGATTGCAGCGGCCTTTTCCAGCGTCAGGCCGATGTCATCAAGCCCGTTCATCAGGCAATGCTTCTTGAAGGGATCGACCTGAAAGGCAAAGCTCTTGCCGTCCGAAGCCGTCACGGTCTGGCTGTCCAGATCAATGGTGATCCGGGCGTTTTCGCCCTTTTTCGCGTCGTCCATCAGGTGATCGATGGCTTCTTGCGGCAGGACGACCGGCAGGATGCCGTTCTTGAAGCAGTTGTTGTAGAAGATGTCGGCAAAGCTGGTGGCGATCACCGAGCGGATGCCGAAATCCAGAAGCGCCCAGGGGGCGTGTTCGCGTGAGGAGCCGCAGCCGAAGTTGTCGCCCGCCACGATGATCTGCGACTTGCGATAGGCGGGCTGGTACAGGACGAAGTCCGGGATTTCCGCGCCGTCCAGGGTATAGCGCATCTCGTCGAACAGGTTCTTGCCAAGGCCGGTGCGGGCGATGGTTTTCAGGAACTGTTTCGGGATGATCATGTCGGTGTCGATGTTGACCAGCGGCATGGGGGCTGCGATGCCGGTCAGGGTGGTGAACTTTTCCATCAGACCATCTCTCCCATCAGGTCGCGCACATCGGTCAGGTGCCCGGT
>JAKQLM010000432.1 GCA_029567145.1 Pseudomonadota bacterium | reverse complement strand
GATCTACGCGCGCTTGCAGGTCGCCGCCCGGCAAGCGCGCGTAGATCGCGGCGGCCCGGTCAAACGCATCGAAGGCGCGGATCGGGTCGCTGCCCGCAACCAGCCGCCCGACTGCGAAATGGCTGAAGGCCGCGCGACTGTCCTGCCAGCCTGCGGCAAGCGCAATCGACAGCGCCCGGTCCGCTGCCGCCTGTCGCGCGGCCAGGGGGCCAGTCCGGCCCAAGGCCGTCTCGATTGCCTGGGTCCAGTCTGCGGGCGTGTCGCGCCCGATGCGCGGGCTGCCCCCGATGCGACGGGCAACCTCGTCCCGCGACAGGCCCGAGGCCAGCGTCGGCCCATAGGTCATCCGCAGGATTGCCATGTCGTGGCTGGTCAGCACCGAATGAAAGTTGTCGTCGTTGAAGACGCTGTCGGACAGACGGTACAAGTCATTCAGCGGACCCAGCGCCTGGGCCAGTTCCTCATGCAGGCAGTCGCGGATTTCCTGCGGGCTGGTGTCGGCGGGGATGAAGATCGCGGCCCGGTCGCGCCGGGTGATCCGCGCCCAGTCCACCGCCTCTGATCCGCGCATCCGGCGGTAGTCGGCCAGCGAGCCCACGTTCGGCACCACGAAACAGGCGGCCTGCGGAGCCAGGCGACGCAAGTCGGACCGGCTGGCAAATTCGACGGTGATCGTCGCGGGTCCGTCAGTGCGGGCGATGTCCAGCCCGGCTTCGGACTGTAGCCGGGCGACCAGCGCATCCAGGTCACGCGGCGCGGAGGCCGGGACATCCCCGGCCAGTGCCACGGTGATCGGCCCCTCGAACCGGGTGAAGATCTCCAGCGACTGCCCGCTTTCCAGCGCAAAGGTCAGGTCCATGAAATCGCGGGTGACCGAAGAGCCGCCCGGCGCTGGCCCGCCACTGGACAGGGCCGAGGCCGTGCCAAATCCGATCCCCGGACGCGGGTCATTCTTCGACACCTGCGCCGGAGGGGCGCAGGCCGTCAGCGCAGTCAGCGCAAGGGCAACAAGCGTCAGGCGCATGGCGGACCCGATCGAACGAACCCCGGCAGCTGGGGCAGGGCCAAGTGTCCCGAGTCGCGGGCCAAAGAGTCAATTCCGGAAAAAGACTGAATTTTCGGGCCACTACCCCTCGCGGTTAAGGTGACGTCCTTGTCCAGATTTATCCGGGCTGGTCACGAAATGTTACAAATCCTGCAGGCCGTGGCAGGGCCCGGGTCTGCATGTGCGGGACACAAGCGATTCGGCTTGAGGCGAATCGGTCCATGAGATAACCATATGGAAATATAACTGACGGGTAATTCCATGCACGATCCCCTGTCCCGCACCTTTCTGGCCCTGGCCGATCCGACCCGTCGGGCGATCCTGGCCCAGATCGCTGGCGGGGCGCAGACCGTCACCGCTCTGGTGGCGGCAAACAGCCTTAGCCAGCCCGGGATCTCCAAGCACCTGAAGCTGTTGGAGGAGGCGGGCCTGATCCGCCGCGAACGGGTGGCCAGGACGCGGCCCGTGCATCTGGACGCCGCTGGCCTGAAGGCGGCGGCGGGCTGGATCGACCACTACCGCCAGTACTGGGAAGGCGCGTTCGACCGGATGGACGCGCTGATCGAAACGCTGAACGAGGAGGCCCGCAAGAATGGACGACAATGACGCAAACGCCCTGCGCCTGACGCACCGCTTTGCCGGTCCGCCCGCCCTGGTCTGGGCGATCTGGACCCGGCCGGAGCTGATCCGGTCCTGGTTCGGCTCCAGCCACGGGTTTCGCGCGCACGCCATCGCCGTCGATCTGCGCCCCGGCGGCAACTGGTCGCTGTGCAACGTCAAGGGCGACGTCACCGAACATGTCAGCGGCACCTACCACGAGGTCCTGCCGCACCAGCGGCTTGTCTATTCCTATCACTTTGAAGGCACGGAGTTCTTCAGCGTGATCTCGGCTGACCTGACGCCAGAGGGCGACGGCACGCGGCTTCACTTCCTGCAGACCGGCTTTCCCGACGCCCAGGCCCGCATCGAACACGCGCGCGGCTGGCCGCAGGCCCTTCGCGTCATGGGCGAGGCGTTGCTGGCGATGCACGGGGTCGGCACGCTTTGGCCCAGCCTGCCCGAAAAGACCCACATCGACGGCGTCGCCCGCGATCTGGAGGCCGCCCGCGACCGCCTGTTCCAGGAGAATGCCGCGAAATGACCCAGTCCAACACCCTTGCGCTTGACCGCCATTTCGACGCCACCCCGGCCTTTGTCTACGCGCTGTGGTCGCAGCCGTCGCTTCTGGCCGGCTGGTGGGGCCCCGAAGGCCACCACCTGACCACCTGCGAGGTCGATCTGCGCCCCGGCGGCAATTGGCGCTTCAACATGGACCGGGACGGCACGCCGCACTGGATCCATGGCACCTACCACGACATCATTCCCGACCAGCGGCTGACCTTTTCGTCGCATTTCCCCGAATTTGACGTGCATTCGATCATCTCGGTCCGCTTTGCGCCTGAAAACAGCGGCACCCGCATGACCTTTCTGCAGACCGGATTTCCGGACGCCCACCAGCAAGCGGGGCACCGAGGCGGCTGGCTGTCCAGCTTTGCGATCCTGGAGGACCTGCTGCTTCGGATGCATGGCATCGGGTCGGTCTACCCATCGCTTCCCCCCGCCCAGGTCCGCGGCGTGGCCCGCGACCTGGCCGAGGCCCGCCGCCGCCACGATGCGGCTAGCGCTGACCGCGCGTCATGAAGGCCAGCCGTTCGAACAGCTGCACATCCTGTTCGTTCTTCAGCAGCGCGCCATGCAGCCGGGGAAGGGCGTTCTTGACGTCCTGCCTCAGGTCTTCGGCGGTCAGGTCCTCGGCCAGCAAAAGCCGCAGCCAGTCCAGCACTTCGCTGGTCGACGGCTTCTTCTTCAGCCCCGGCACGTCGCGCAGCGCATAGAACTGCGTCAGCGCCGCCGTCAGCAGCCGATCCTTGATGTCGGGAAAATGCACCCGCACGATGGCGGCCAGCGTGTCGGCGTCGGGAAACCGGATGTAGTGAAAGAAGCACCGGCGCAGGAACGCGTCCGGCAGCTCTTTTTCGTTGTTGGACGTGATGATGACCACCGGGCGATGCCGGGCCCGGACCGTTTCGCCGGTCTCGTAGACGTGGAACTCCATCCGGTCCAGCTCTTGCAGCAGGTCGTTCGGAAACTCGATGTCGGCCTTGTCGACCTCGTCGATCAGCAGGACCACCCGCCCCTTGGCCTGAAACGCCTGCCACAGCTTGCCCTTGCGGGTGTAGTTCCGCACGTCATGGACCCGCGCCTCGCCCAGCTGGCTGTCGCGCAACCGGCTGACCGCGTCATACTCGTACAGGCCTTGCTGGGCTTTGGTTGTGGACTTCACGTGCCACTCAATCAGGGGCAGGTCCAGGCTGGCCGCCACCTGCCGGGCCAGCTCGGTCTTGCCGGTGCCCGGTTCGCCCTTGACCAGCAAGGGACGCTGCAAGGTGACCGCTGCATTGACCGCAATCGCCAGGTCATCACTGGCCACATAGGTTGCCGTCGTCGCAAATTTCATATCAGATTCAACATTCTGTTTCCGTATCTTTCACAAACCCTACCTCTGGGCACAAAATGTCGCAACCGCTAGTGACATTCCCCAAACCTTCAGCTAAATGCGCCGCAACAGGAGCGCGTCGATGACAGAAGCCCACCTGTCGGAGCGATCCGGCGACAAGGAGAGAGTTTCGATGAAGGCCGAAGTTTTTCTTCCTGACGATTATCGTCCCGCCGAGGACGAACCCTTCATGAACGACCGGCAGCTGGAATACTTCCGCCGCAAGCTTCTGGTCTGGAAGCAGGAATTGCTGGACCAGTCGGCCGATACCATCGACAGCCTGCAGACCAGCGCCCGCAACGTGCCCGACATCGCCGACCGCGCCAGCGAAGAGACGGACCGCGCGTTGGAACTTCGCACCCGCGACCGCCAGCGCAAGCTTGTCGCCAAGATCGACGCGGCGCTGCGCCGGATCGAAGCGGGCGAGTTCGGGTACTGCGAAGTCAGCGGTGAACAGATCAGCCTCAAGCGTCTGGACGCGCGTCCGATTGCCACGATGACGCTGGAAGCGCAGGAAAAGCACGAACGCCGCGAAAAAGTCCATCGCGACGACTGACGCCTGCCCGGCGGCACGTTGGTGTATCTGACGCCGGGCCAATGGTCCGGCGTTTTCATTTCGGGGGTCCAGACATGAGCCTGATCGGTCAATCCGTCACTGTCGTCGGCGCAGGCGTCGCGGGGCTGGCGGCGGCGCGGGCGCTGGCGTTGCGGGGGGCGTCGGTCACCGTGCTGGAACAGGCCGATGCGATCCGCGAGGTCGGGGCGGGTCTGCAGATCTCGCCCAACGGGGCGGCGGTGCTGCGGGCGCTGGGATTGCAGGACCAGCTGGAGGCCGCGTCGATGCGGGCGGCGGCGGTGCAGTTGGTGGATGGGCCGACCGGCGACCCGGTCGCGCGGCTGGACCTTGCGCGGTTGCGGCCCGGTCAGGGCTATCACTTCCTGCATCGCGCCGACCTGATCGACCTGCTTCTGCACGCCGCGACCGACGCGGGGGTGACGGTTCGCCTCCTCTCCCGCATCGGCTCGGTCGATCTGGCGGGCGCGCGGCCTGTCATCGATCTTGACACCGGCGAAGAGCTGGAAACCGCGCTTCTGATCGGGGCGGACGGGTTGCATTCGCAGGTCCGCACGGCGCTCAACGGGCCAGAGCAGCCGTTCTTCACCGGCCAGGTCGCCTGGCGCGCGGTGATCCCTTGCGAACCTGGCGCGCCCCCGGTGGCCGAAGTGCACATGGGCCCGCGCCGCCATCTGGTGACCTACCCCCTGCGGGGCGGGACCCTGCGCAACATCGTCGCCGTGGAAGAACGCGCCAGATGGGCCGAGGAAAGCTGGACCCTGCGCGACGATCCGCTGGACCTGCGGCTGGCCTTCGAAGGCTTTGCGCCCCGCGTGCGCGACTGGCTGGATCAGGTGCAGGACCCCTGGCTTTGGGGCCTGTTCCGTCACACCGTCGCCGCAACCTGGGTCAGACCGATGGGGCAGGGCGGAGCGGCGATCCTTGGCGACGCCGCACATCCGACGCTGCCGTTCCTGGCCCAGGGGGCCAGCATGGGACTAGAGGACGCCTGGGTTCTGGCCGACGCCCTTGCCACCCATGCCAGTCCCGCCGCGGCCCTTGCCGCCTATCAGGCGAAACGCAAACCCCGCACCACGCGGATTGTCGCCGCCGCGACGGCCAACGCGCGGGCCTATCATCTGTCGGGGCTCCCGCGGATGATCGGCCACACCGGCCTGCGGTTCCTGGGCAAGGTCTCGCCCGGGGCGATGGTGTCGCGTTTCGACTGGCTTTATGATCACGACGTGACCCAGACGGCCTGACCCCGAACCGGCGGCCCGGGCTTGGGCGACAGGGTTAAGACCACATGAACGAGGTCCGCCAATCCCTTGAAAACGCTTGATCCACTTGGTGTGTCCAGCGTGGACGCCTGGCGCTCAGGCCGCCAGCCGCACCCAGACCGGCACATGATCGGACGGCTTGTCCCCGCCCCGCACCGCCTTGTCGATGCCGGTCTCCTCCAGCCGGTCGGCAACCTGGGGCGACAGCATCACATGGTCGATCCGGATGCCGTTGTTCCGCTTCCACGCCCCGGCCTGATAGTCCCAGAACGTGTAGACCCCGGACCCCGGCTGCCGCACCCGCACCGCATCGGTCAGCCCAAGGTTCGCCATCCTGCGGAACGCCGCCCGGCTGTCCGGCAGATACAGCGCGTCCGTCACCCAAGCCTCGGGCCTGGCCGCATCCATCGCCTGCGGGATCACGTTATAGTCCCCCAGACAGACAAACGCCTCCTCGGACGCCAGAAGGTCGCGCACCCGCGCCTCCATCCGCGCCATCCAGGCCAGCTTGTAATCATATTTCGGCCCCGGCGCGGGGTTGCCGTTCGGCAGGTACAGCCCGCAGACCCGGACCGGACGTGGCCCGTCCACCACAGCCTCGATCCAGCGCGCCTGTTCGTCGCCGTCACCGCCCGGCAGCCCGCGCCGCACGTCGCCCAGCGGCAGCTTCGACAGGATCGCAACCCCGTTGAACCCCTTCTGGCCATGCGTCTCGACCCGGTAACCCAGCGCCTCGAAGACCTCGCGCGGAAAGCCTTCATCCACCGACTTGATCTCTTGCAGGCACACCACGTCCGGAGCGGCCGCGGTCAGCCAGGCAGGCAGCGCCTCGATCCGCGCCTTGATCCCGTTGATGTTGAACGTGGCCAGCTTCAAATCGAAAAGCTCGTGCCACAGCCGCAGCTTGACGTCGCGTTAGGGTTCTGCACGACAAAACGCGCGCCGATCAGTTCGTCGGTAAAATCGATCACCGCGTTTGACAGGAAGGGCAGGCTGACCTGATCGACCAGCACGCGCTGGCCGTTCTTTTCCAGCACCAGATCATTCGCCGCCGCCTGATCCAGCGTGATCGAATACTGAAACCCCGAACAGCCGCCGCCGTCGACCGCGACCCGCAGCGGGCGCGGATCGCCGGTCAGGTCCGCGATCTCGGCCAGTCGGGCAAAGGCCCGGTCGGTCACCTTGGGGGGAAGCGTCAGTTCCATGGCTGTTCCCGTATCCTTCTGCCCTTGCGATGAATATATGGGACCCAACTGCTTTGAACAAGGTAAAGCCCGGATGCTTCTGCCCTTTGCCTGCCAGCCCGACGCCAGCAAGGGCCGCCTCTGGCCCGAACGGCTGTCGTCGTTCCGCTCGCCTTTCCAGCGCGACCGCGACCGGATCATCCATTCCAGCGCCTTCCGCCGCCTGAAGCACAAGACGCAGGTCTTCGTCGAACATGAAGGCGACTATTACCGCACCCGCCTGACCCACACGATCGAGGTGGCCCAGGTCGCCCGCACCATCGCCGGCGTCCTGGGCCTGAACACCGACCTGGCCGAGGCGGTGGCCCTCGCCCATGACCTTGGCCACACCCCCTTTGGCCACACCGGCGAAGACGCGATGGAACGGCTGATGGCCCCCTATGGCGGCTTCGACCACAACGCCCAGGCCCTGCGGATCGTCACGAAACTGGAACGGCACTATGCCGATTTCGACGGGCTGAACCTGACCTGGGAAACCCTTGAAGGCATCGCGAAACACAACGGCCCCGTGATCGGCCCCAACGCCGATGCCAAACATGCCGGGCCGCTGCCCTATGCCCTGGCCGAGGTCAACGCCCTGTGGGACCTTGACCTGCACACCCATGCCAGCGCCGAGGCGCAGGTTGCCGCCATCGCCGATGACGTGGCCTATTCGCACCATGACCTGCATGACGGGCTGCGCTCGGGCCTGTTCACCGAAGCCGACCTGATGGAGCTTCCCGTCACCGGCCCCGCGTTCGAGGAGGTGGACCGCACCTATCCCGGCCTGGAAAAGATGCGCCGCCGCCACGAAGCCTTGCGCCGGGTCTTTGGCCGCATGGTCGAAGACGTGATCGCCGTCGCGCAGAACCGCCTGGCCTCGGCCCAGCCGAAATCGGTCGATGACATCCGCCAAATGGGCACGACTGTCATCCGGTTTTCCAAACCGCTTTACCAGGACCTGAAGGCCGTGCGCAGCTTTCTGTTCCACCGGATGTACCGCGCGCCAAGCGTCATGGAGGTCCGGGCCGAGGTCACGCGCAAGCTGGACGACCTCTTTCCCCTGTTCCTGCAGCGCCCGGACCTTCTGCCCCCCGAATGGCAGGCCGACCTTGCCGCCGCGACCGATCAGACCGCCCTCGCGCGTGTCGTCGCGGACTATGTTGCCGGGATGACCGACCGGTTTGCCATTCAGGAACACCAGCGGCTCTGCGGCTAGGCTCGCCGATCAACCGGTTGCTCTTTTGCAAATACTCTCTGGGGGTTTGGGGGGCGAAGCGCCCCCAAGATCCCAAGCCGGTTGCGCGGTCTTCCCGCGCAGAGGCGAGATTTGGGTCTTCGCGCCTTCAGGCGCTCACTCTGATCCCCGCCACAAGAGGGGCGCGCGGCTCAGGCCTTGCGCGCTGCCGTTGCCCAGATCGCGGCCAGTCCCAGCGACAGGATCACGTTCCAGCCCGCCATCGACACGCCCAGCAGCTGCCACGCAATCGCATCGCAGCGCACCGGGGCCGCGACATCGGCGGCAGGGTTCAGCAGGTCCGCCGTTGACAGCCCGCTGATCGACCCGGCCGTGCAGGTCGCCAGACCCTCCCACCAGCCCTGCTCGACCCCGACATGGAACACCCCGATCCCGGCTGTGGTCAGGGCTGCCAGCGCCCCCAGCCACAACAGACCGCGCGTCCCCGTCGTCAGCGCCACGACCCCGATCAGGATCGCCGCCGCATGGGGCCAGCGTTGCCACAGGCACAACTGGCAGGGCGCCAGCCCGCCGATGTACTGAAACGCAAAGGCGCCGCCCAGCAGGGCGGCCGAGCCCAGCGTGGCGATCAGTGTCAGGGTCGTGCGGCTGGCAAGCGTCATCTTCGGCGTCCCGGTCAGGTCTTTTCGGCGTGACCATAGGCGGGCGGCAGCGCGCTGGAAAGGGCGCTTGGGGGAACGTCACGGCTTTGTTCCCCGCGAATTGCCGCTTCCGGCAGCGACGCATCGTCGCTAGACTTGGGCTTGCGGGCCGGGGCCAAAGATTAAGAAATCCTGAAGCCTGGCCGCCAACCTGTTGATTTTCCACACAAGGACCGCGCTGTCCACTGTGGACACAAGGAGAGGCACCATGGACTGGAGAGGCCGTCGCGGCAGCAGAAACATCGAGGACCGCCGGGCCACTGGCGGTGGCCGCAGCGCCGCGCGGGCCGGGGGCATCGGCGGGGCAGGGGCCATCGTCGTCGTTCTGATCGCGCTTTTCCTGGGCATCGATCCCAGCCAGCTTTTGGGACCGGACGGCCTGCAGACCCAGACCGGCGGCCCCTCGACCCCGGTCGAACTGACCGCCGAGGACCGCGCCGAGGGCGAGTTCGTCTCGGTCGTCCTTGCCGATACCGAGGAAATCTGGACCCGCGTCTTCAAGACCCAGCTTGGCCGGACCTACCGCCCGGCAACGCTTGTCCTGTTCAAGGATGCCACCCGGTCCGCCTGCGGTGGCGCCTCCGAGGCAACGGGTCCCTTCTACTGCCCGCCCGACAGGAAGGTCTATCTCGACACCGCCTTCTTCACGACGCTGCACCGCCAGCTTGGGGCGGGCGGTGATTTCGCCGCCGCCTACGTCGTCGCCCACGAGATCGGCCACCACATCCAGAACGAGCTTGGCATCCTGGGCGAAGCCAACCGCATCCGCCAGCAGGTCAGCCAGGCGGAATCGAACGCGATCTCGGTCCGGATCGAGCTGCAGGCGGATTGCCTGTCCGGCATCTGGGCGCGTGAGGCGTCCGAAACCCTGGGCGTCGTCGAACGGGGTGACCTGGAAGAGGCCGTGAACGCCGCCCGCCAGATCGGCGACGACACGCTGCAACGCAACGCGGGCCAGCGCCCGATGCCGCATACCTTTACCCACGGCACCTCGGAGCAGCGGTCCCGCTGGTTCATGATCGGGCTGCAGTCCGGTCAACTGGACGCCTGCGACACGTTCCAGACCGACGATCTTTGATCACCCTGATCGGCCCGCATTGACGAGCGGGCCGCTTTTGCCTAAACCCGCCCGCGGTGGCCCGAGTGGTGGAATGGTAGACGCAGGGGACTCAAAATCCTCCGCCGCAAGGCTTGCGAGTTCGAGTCTCGCCTCGGGCACCACTTTCCGGACTTGACCTGCGTTGATTCGACGCAGACGCCCCGATCACGCGCCAGTCTGCCGCTTTTGCGCACTCAGGTGCGAATGGCGAAACATTTGCCGGTGGGCGGTCCGTCGGGTGATCAAAAAAGCGCCAGATTGGTTAAACAACCCCAGGTTTAGTGGCGGATTTCCGCGAGTTTGGCAGAAGCTTGCCGACTGCAGACCCCTATGCTGGATTGCATAGTGTTAACAAGATGTTACCAGGTAGGAATTGATGGCGGATTTGCGTCAGTTTAACGATCTGCATTGTCGATCGCGCCACTGACGGGATTGACGTGCAATTGACGGGAGAAGTCGGCCCGCTCTGCCCCGGCGACGATCGAGAAAATTCTTTTCAAGTTTAACCCGCCCATTGTAGTTAGCTTTAGCTCAAGGCCCGTTCCAGACATCGGCCCATACGGATTGTAGCGATTGACCCGGACTGCGACCCAAGATGTAGACCAAAGCCAAGCGTCCGTTGACGCTGCCTCAGGCATTCGCAATCTGCGGTGCAGCCCCTGTTTCACCCCGGGCAGCCGGATCGCCACGCATCGCGGTGAACTGCCGGTCGAGTCGCTGTCTGCGGGCGACCGGGTGATCACGCGCGACAATGGCATCCAGACCATCCGCTGGGTCGGCAAGACGCAGATGTTCCTGCAGGATTTCCAGGCCGAGCCGCACCTTCTGCCGGTCTTTATCCGCCAGGGTGCGCTTGGCCGGGGTCTGCCCGAACGTGACATGATGGTGTCACCGAACCACCGCATCCTGGTCGCGAACGAGCGGACCTCGATCCGCTTTGCCGAGCGTGAGGTTCTGGTGGCTGCGAAACATCTGGTCAGCCAGGGCGTGCATACCGTGCAGTCCAGCGGCACGACTTACATCCACTTCATGTGCGACCGGCACGAAGTCGTGCTGTGCGACGGGGTCTGGACCGAGAGCTTCCAGCCCGACGACCATACGATGAAGGGCCTTGGCAACGCGCAGCGGCTGGAGATCCACGAGATCTTCCCCGAGCTGAAAACCGAAGCCGGACGGGCAGCCTATGGCCCTGTTCGACACACCCTGACAGCCAGCGAGGTGATCGAGCTTGCTGTGTGATCCGTTAACCGCATGTGTGGCCTCAAATCTGGGCCGGACGACTGAAACTTGTCGCGTTGATGTCCCGATTGGGGCAGGATCGGCACAAATACCGCTACAAACCACCGTATCGTTGACCCAAAATGGTCGCGGACGCGTGGCTGTTTGGCGGAACTGACTTAGAGGACAGAGCAGATGGCAACGATCCTAGGTGATGGCGGCAGCAACACCAACACGGTCGCCGGGGGAACCAGCGACTTCTTCGACATGTTCGGGGGATCGGACGTCGTCAACGCCGGGGGCGGGAACGACAGCCTGTACGGGGGCGGCAACGGCGACACGCTAAGCGGCGGAACCGGCAACGACTATATCGATGGTGGGGCCAGCTCTGACTCGCTGATGGGCGACGCCGGAGACGATACCCTTGTCGGCGGAGGCCGGTCCAACTCGGTCGACTCTCTGGATGGTGGGGCCGGCAACGACGTACTTTACGGCGGCAACGGATCCGACATCCTGATCGGCGGTGCGGACAACGATACGCTTTACGGCGGCCTGGGCGATGACCAGCTGCAAGGGGGCGCCGGGTTCGACTATGCGGCCTATGGCCAGTCCACCGTCGGCGTCAGCGTCACGCTGACCGCAACTGGCGGCACGGCCACCGGCGAAGGCACGGACGCCCTGTCCAGCATCGAAGGCGTGATCGGCGGCTTTGGCAACGACACGATCACAGGCAACGATGCGGCGAACCATCTGGTCGGCGGCGCCGGCAACGACAACATCAGCGGTGGTCTTGGCAACGACACCATCGAGGGTGGGCTTGGCAACGACCTGATGGCGGGCGGGACCGGGGGAACGGACACTGCGTCGTTCCGCGGGGCGACGCAGGGCGTCAACGTCAACATGGTCACCGGCACCGCGACGGGTGAAGGAACTGACTCGCTTACCGGCTTCGAGAATGTCACCGGGTCCTTCTACAACGACACCATTGCCGGCGACTCGCTCAGCAACGTGCTGGATGGCGCTGAAGGCAACGACCAGATCAGCGCGGCCGGCGGCGATGATACCGTCACCGGCGGGGTCGGCAACGATGTGATCGACGGCGGCACCGGCGCCGACGTAATCTACGGCGGTCCCGATACCGGAACGACGGGCACCGGTGCCCCGGTCAATCTGGATTTCAACTGGACCCTTGCCGGCGGCGATGAGGCGGACCTGACCAACGGCGTCAGCCAGAACACGGGCGGCATCAACGTCGACGTCAGCTTCAACGCCGGGATGAGCGACGCTGACATTTCGGTCGAAAGCACGAACTCTACCCTCGGCGACCCTGAAAACTACCCGATCTATGTCGGGACGGGCGAGCCGTTCAACCCCGGCTCCAGCGTGGAACTGGCGCGTCAGGGCCAGGGGGCGCCCACGCTGGTCAATATCGACTTTTCGGCGGTGCCCGGATCGGCCCTGCAGGGCGAGGTACAAAACGTCCAGTTCCGGATTTCGGACATCGACGTCGGACCCTTCACCGACTCGGTCACCATTCGCGCCTATGACGCCGAGGGCAACGAAGTCCCCCTGACCCTCACCGAACTGTCCGCCAGTCTGTCAACGGCCGGAAACACGGTCACGGCCGGTGGCGCGGGCACCAATCCCAACACCCTGGCCGGGTCGGTTCTGGTCAACATCCCGGGGCCGGTGGCCCGGATCGAGATTTCGTACACCGACCTTGACGACTCCTTCCAGTATATCCGGCTGTCTGACATCCATTTCCAGGCGCTTCCGATAGTCGACAACGATTCGATCGTTGGCGGTGACGGCAACGACTCGATCTACGGCGGCATCGGCAACGATACCATCGACGGCGGGAACAACGACGACCGAATCTCCGGCGGCACGGGCAACGACAGCATTTCCGGCGGGATTGGTGCCGACAGCATCGACGGCGGCACGGGTGATGACACGATTGTCTTCGGCCCTGGAAACGACACGGTGCTCGGCGGCGATGGGAACGACTTCATCGACGACAGCATTGGCGGGGTACAGACCGGCGACAACCTGCTGTCCGGGGGCGGCGGCAACGACACGATCTGGGCCGGAGACGGTGACGACACCGTAAACGGGGATGCCGGGAACGACGACCTGATGGGGGACGGCGGCAACGACACCATCGACGGTGGCACGGGCAATGACTCGATCTACGGCGGCACCGGGGCGGACTCGCTGAACGGTGGCGCGGATCGCGACTTTGTCTACGGCGGTGACGACGAAGACACGATCGTTGGCGGGGCCGGGACGGACTCGCTTTACGGTGGCGCGGACAACGACACGTTTGTCCTGAACCTTGTCGACACGTTCAACGATACGATCACGCCCGAGATCATCGACGGCGGCGGGTCCCTGGTGGGCGACACGATCCCCGGCGATTTCGACACGATCGACCTGACCGCCTATGGCTGGGAGCGGGTGGTCATCGTGCCATCGGGGCCGGAAGCCGGGACGATCTACATCTACACCGATGCGACCGAAACGGTCCTGCTCGGGACCATCCAGTACACCGAGATCGAAGAGATCATCCCCTGCTTCACGCCGGGCACGATGATCCTGACGGATCGGGGTGACGTCGCGGTCGAGGCTTTGCGCGCAGGCGACATGGTGATGACCCGCGACAACGGTCTGCAGCCGCTGCGCTGGGTTGGTCAGCGCAAGCTTTCGGCGCTGGACCTGCAGGCGGACCCCGATCTGCAGCCGGTGCGGATCGTCAAGGGTGCCTTGTCGGGCGCAGGCCCGGATCGCACCATGTTGGTGTCGCCGCAGCACCGTGTCCTGATCGAGGGCGCGCGCGCGGAACTTCTGTTCGGCGAGGTCGAGGTTCTGGTTCCGGCCAAGCATCTGGTTGGTCTGGCCGACGTCAGCCGCGCCATGCCTGCCGAGGGGGTGACCTATATTCACATCCTGTTCGACCGGCACGAAATCGTGCAGTCGGACGGCCTGTGGACCGAAAGCTTCCAACCTGCCGAACGCATGCTGTCCGCGATGGACGAGGCGGTTCGCGCGGAAGTTCTGGCGCTGTTTCCGCAGCTGGAGCAGGGGTCGGATGCCTTTGAAGGCGCGCGACTGTCGCTCAAGGCGCATGAGGCGCGGGTCCTGTTCGCCGCCGAATAGGCTAGCGGTCGCCTGCGCGCCAGGCGGCCCAGTCCTCGGGCGTGTCGAGATCAAGAATGGCCATTGGGCCGGGCAGGGGGATCACCCTGACCCGGCCCTGGTTCTGCCGCAGGACGCTGCGTCCGCCCTCGTCGCCGGTCACCCGCTGCAAAGCTGGCCACAGGTCGCGGGGAAAGATCGCCGGGTGACCCGGCTGGCCTTCGACAGTGCCACCGCGATAGATCAGGTCTGGTTCATCGCGAAAACGGGCGATCAGGTCAGACAGGGCCGCCGTGCTGAACTCTGGCATGTCGGCGGGCAGGATCATCAGCCCATCCTGCGGTCCGGCTGATCCCTGAAGGGCGTCGATGCCCCGGACCAGCGAGCGTGACATGCCCTGATCGGCGTCCGGCACCGGCACGCGATGCACCGGCAGGCCACGCAGCGCCGCGTCCCGCGCGGGGGCATCCGGGGGCAGGGTGACCAGCACGGGCGACCCGGTGGCAATGGCAATGCGGGCCACATGCGCCAGAAGCGGACGGCGCCTGACAGGCTGCAGCAACTTGTCAGCCCCGCGCATCCGGGACGAGGCACCGGCGGCCAGGATCAGGATATGGACGGTTGTCGTCATCCGCCGCAGGGTCCGCGCAGTGGCCGCCCCCTGTCAACCGTCTAGCCGCGCATCCGTGCCCCGTCGCCATCCCAAAGCGGCGCAAGCTGCACCTTTGCCGGTCGGCGTTCCCCCAGGATCTCGATCTCGCAGGCCAGGCCGTCCTGTACCCGATCGGCGGGCAGAAAGCCCATCGCAACCGACTGGCCGGTCCAGTGGCTGTAGCCGCCGCTGGTGCAGAAGCCCACGACGGACCCGTCCAGCCAGATCGGCTCCCAGGCCACGACATCGGCATCCTTGGCGTCGACGATGATGCTGACCAGCTTGCGCTTGGGACCGCTGGCCTTTTCGGCGGTGGCGGCAGCCTTGCCGATCCAGTCGGCGTCCTTGTTCCAGCGGATGAAGCGGTCAAGGCCGGTCTCCATCGGTGTGTAGTCGGGCGAAAATTCGCGGCCCCAGCTGCCGAACCACTTGTCCAGCCGCAGCGACATCATCGCCCGCATGCCGAAGGGTCGCAGGCCCAGGTCTTTGCCGGCAGCCGACAACACGTCCCACAGGTGGCGGACCGACATGTGGTCGGTGAAGATTTCATAGCCAAGATCAGCGGTGTAGCTCACGCGCTGCACGATGCAGTTCGCCATGCCCACGGTCATCCGCTTGACGTCCATGAACTTGAAGGCATCGCCGCTGACATCGCTGCGGGTCACGCGGGACAACAACTCCCGCGCGTTCGGCCCGGCAATCTGAAAGCCGGAACGCGCATCCGAGATGTTTTCCACAAGACAGCCATCCATCGCGTTCTGATCGAACCAGCGCTGATGCCAGCCCTGTGCGCCATAGCTGGCGGTCAGCTGGAATTCGGTTTCC
>JAKQLM010000401.1 GCA_029567145.1 Pseudomonadota bacterium | reverse complement strand
CGGTATAGACCCGCTGGATGCCGAAACCTTGCCCGGGGTTCAGCCGCATATAGTAGGTCTCTTCCAGGTAGGTCATGTTCGGGAAGTCGTCCTCGTCATGCCGGTGGCTGGGGTAGGACGACCAGTTCCCCGCCGGAGTGAAGACCTCGGTCACGAGGAGGCTGTCCGCCACGTCCAGCGCCTCCATCGCGATGTTGTTCACGTGGCGAGTGTTCGTCCCCTTCCCGCGCGGGGTGAGGGTGATCCCCTCCGGCCCCAGTCTGCGCGCCGGGTAATTCCCTTTGCCGGGAGCCTTGCAGACCCCGATCGTGCAGGAGGTGGTGGCAACGGCCTTCCATTGGCTCCGGTTCGGGACGTACAGACAATGCGGCGGGGTCTTCTCGAAGACGTCCATCCGCTCGCCCATCTCGCCCCAGTCCTGCCCGGCGGCATGGACCTGCGCCTTGCCTTCGACGAGGACCAGAATGACTTCCGTGTCGCCGGTGATCTCTTCCGCGACATCGCCGGCCGCCAGCCGGTAGAGCGTAAAGCCGACATAGCCCCAACCCGCGCTTTCGGGGGTGATGTCATGCACCTTGCCGCGCGTGCCGGTTGGTTTTCGCAGAAGATCGGCCATCGTGCTCTCCCGAAGTGCTTTCATTCTGGGACAAATATCCCACGGGGGTCCGGGGGTGTGAAACCCCCGGGGTTGGTCAGATGAGACCGGCATCCTTTGACAGCCGCTTCAGCGTCGCAAGGCCCAGCGTCTGATACAAGAGCGGGTTGCGCACCTTCGGGTCCTGTTCCGCCTCGATCACAATCCAGCCGTCATAGTTGGCGGCTTTCAGGATCTTGAGAAGTGGGCCGAAATCGACCCCGCCCTCTTGATCGCCGGGCACGGTGAAGGCCCCGCCGACCACGCCTTGCAGGAAGGACCAGCCCTCGGCCCGGACTTTCGCCGTGATCGCCGGGCGGATGTTCTTGGCGTGGAAGTGGCGCACGCGGGCGGCGTGTCTGGTCAGCACCGCCTCGGGGTCGCCGCCGCCAAAGCTGCAATGCCCGGCATCGAACAGCAGATGCGTGTGCGGGCCGGTCGCGGCCATCAGCGCGTCGATCTCGTCCGGGCTTTCCACGATGGTGCCCATGTGGTGATGGTAGACCAGGGTCAGGCCCTGCGCGGTCAGATGGGCGGCAAAGGCCTCCAGCTTGGCCGCGAAGGCGGTCATCTCGGCCGGCGTCAGGCGCGGGCGGTCGTTCACCGGCCTTTTCGCATCGCCATGGATCGCGTTCGAGGTTTCGCACACGATCATCACCTTGCTGCCGTTGTGGCGCAGCTTGGCGATGTGAGGCGCGGCGTTCGCGATTTCGTCTTCGACCGACCGGGTAAGGAGTTCGGTCGAATACCAGCCCGAGATGAATTTCAGCCCATAGCCCGCCAGCAAGGCGCGCAGCGCCTCGGGGTCGTCCGGCCAGCGGTGGCCGTTCTCGATGCCGTCAAAGCCGATCTGGCGACCGGCCTCGTCCAGGATGCGGGCAGTCGGGATGTCGGCGCCGATGGTCTGGTCGTCGTCATTGGCCCAGGCGATGGGGTTGGTTCCGAATTGGATCATGGTGCTCTCAGTTCAACAGCCATTGGGCGCGGGTGCCCGTTTCATAGCCCTTGCGGGCCTCGTTCACTTGCCTGCGGTCCGAGACCTCGGGGACGGCGACGTCCCACCAGGTGCCACCCGCCCCGGTGCCGGGCAAAGGATCGGTGTCGATCACGATCACGGTCGGGATCGTGGCGGATTTGGCGTCCTTGAGCGCGGCTTCCAGGTGGGCGATGGTGCCGACCTTGACCGCATGCGCCCCCATCGACCGGGCGTGTGCGACGAAGTCGAGGTTCGCCTCGTTGACGTGATAGCTGTCGCGCAGCAGGTTGTTGAACGGCGCCCCGCCGGTCGCGGCCTGCAGGCGGTTGATGCAGCCATAGCCGCGGTTGTCGGTCAGGACGACGGTGAAGGGGATGCCCATCATCACGGCGGTCGCAAGTTCACTGTTGGCCAGCATGTAGCTGCCGTCGCCGATCATGCAGATGACGTCGCGCTGGGGCAGGGCCATCTTGATGCCCATCGCCCCGGCCAGTTCATAGCCCATGCAGGAAAAGCCGTATTCCATGTGGTAGCCGCCCTGCGCCGCGCGCCACAGGACATGCAGCGCGCCGGGCATGGTGCCTGCGGCGGACATGATCAGCGACTGTTTCCCGGCGTTGCGGGCCACCGCGCCGATCACCTGCGCGTCGGTCGGCAGCTCGTTGCCCTTTGGCGCGGCGAAAAGCCCGTCCGTGGTGGCGAACCATTTGGTGCGGGCGCTGAAATCCGGGTCGGCAAAGCGCTTGGTCCCAAGGGCGGCGCTGATCTTTTCCAGCGCGACTTTCGCATCCGAAACAAGCGGTTGTGCGGCGCGCTTTGCGGCATCGAAGCCGTGGATGTTGATCGACAGAAGCTTGCGGTCCGGCGCGCTGAACACGGTCCAGGACCCGGTGGTAAAGTCCTGGAACCTTGTGCCGACGCCGATCACCAGGTCGGCCCTGGCGGCGAGATCATTGCCGCAGCCGGTGCCGGTAACGCCGGGCGAGCCGAAGTGGAGCGGCTCCTCCCAGTCCACGGCACCTTTCCCGGCCTGGGTTTCGACCAGCGGGATGTTGTGCGCGCGGGCGAAGTCCAGAAGCGTCTGTTCCGCGCCGGAATAAAGCACACCCCCGCCCGCGACGATCAGCGGGGTCTTCGCGGCCTTGATCGCAGCGACGGCGGCGTCAAGTTCGCGCTGGTCGGGTTCGGGGCGGCGGATGGTCCAGATGCGGGGTTCAAAGAAC
>JAKQLM010000393.1 GCA_029567145.1 Pseudomonadota bacterium | reverse complement strand
GGAGGTGATCGCGGCCTCGCGCCCAGCAAGCTGGTTCAGAAGCGTCGATTTCCCGGCATTTGGTGCGCCGACGATGGCGACCTCGAACCCGTCGCGGATGCGTTCGGCGGCCTTCACGCCAGCCGCCTCGCGCGCAAGGTCGGCCATCAGCCCGTCGATCAGCGCCAGCACTTCGGGCGAGACGTCCACCGGCACCTCTTCGTCGGCAAAGTCGATGGTGGCCTCCAGTAGGGCCCCGGCACGGATCAGGTTACGGCGCCAGGCATCCACCCGCCGACCGACCGATCCCGACAGCACCCGGACCGCCTGCCGCCGCTGCGCTTCGGTTTCGGCGTCGATCAGGTCGGCGAGGCCCTCGACCTGGGCCAGGTCCAGAACTCCGTTTTCCAGCGCGCGCCGGGTGAATTCCCCAGGTTCGGCCAGCCGCAGGCCAGGTTGGGCTGACAAGGCCCGCAGCACCGCGCCCACCACCGCCGGTCCCCCGTGGCATTGCAGTTCAACCACCGCCTCGCCGGTAAAACTGGCGCCCTTGGCAAAGGTCAGGACCAGCGCCTCGTCCAGAAGCTCGCCATCCCAGGTCAGGCGACGCAGACCGGCGACGCGGGGCGCGGGCAGCGGGCCGCACAGGGCCGCCCCGGCCACAAGCGCCAGCGGCCCCGAAACCCGCACGACCGCAAGCCCGGAACGCCCCCGCGCGGTGGCGAGGGCATAGATCGTGTCCATCCCCGCCTCTGGTCTAGCTGTTCATCGAATCGAAGAAGTCCGAGTTGGACTTGGTCTGCTTCAACTTGCCGATCAGGAATTCGATGGCGTCGGTTGTGCCCATCGGGTTCAGGATGCGGCGCAGGACATAGGTCTTTTGCAGGTCGGTCTTGTCGACCAGAAGATCCTCTTTCCGGGTGCCGGATTTCAGGATGTCCATCGCCGGGAAGACGCGCTTGTCGGCGACCTTGCGGTCCAGAACGATTTCGCTGTTCCCCGTGCCCTTGAATTCTTCGAAGATCACTTCGTCCATCCGGCTGCCGGTGTCGATCAGCGCGGTGGCGATGATGGTCAGCGACCCGCCTTCCTCGATGTTCCGCGCCGCGCCGAAGAAGCGCTTCGGGCGCTGCAGGGCGTTCGCATCCACACCGCCTGTCAGCACCTTGCCCGACGACGGGACCACCGTGTTGAACGCCCGGCCCAGACGCGTGATGCTGTCCAGAAGGATCACCACATCGCGCTTGTGTTCGACCAGGCGCTTGGCTTTTTCGATCACCATTTCCGCAACCGCCACGTGCCGTGTCGCCGGTTCGTCGAAGGTCGAGGACACGACCTCCCCTTTCACCGACCGCTGCATGTCGGTCACTTCCTCGGGGCGTTCGTCGATCAGAAGGACGATCAGATAGCATTCCGGATGGTTGGTCGCGATGCTGTGCGCGATGTTCTGCAACAGCACCGTCTTGCCGGTGCGCGGCGGGGCCACGATCAGCCCGCGCTGGCCTTTGCCGATCGGGGCAACCAGGTCGATGATCCGGGCCGAACGGTCCTTGATCGTCGGGTCCTCGACTTCCATCTTCAGCCGTTCATCGGGATAAAGCGGCGTCAGGTTGTCGAAGTGGACCTTGTGGCGCGCCTTTTCCGGGTCGTCAAAGTTGATCCGCGTGACCTTGGTCATGCTGAAATACTTTTCGTTTTCCTTCGGCGCCTGCATCAGGCCTTCGATAGTGTCGCCGGTCCGCAAGCTGAACTGCCGCAGGATCTCGGGCGAGACATAGATGTCATCCGGGCCCGGCAGATAGTTGGCAGAGGGCGAGCGCAGAAAGCCAAAGCCGTCCTGCAGAACCTCCAGCACGCCGTCGCCGCCGATCTCCCAGCCTTCTTCGGCATGTTCCTTCAGGATCGAGAACATCATCTCGCCCTTGCGCATGCTTGGGGCGTTCTCGATCTCCCACTCCTCGGCCATGGCCAAAAGGTCAGCGGGGGTCTTGGCCTTAAGCTCGGACAGGTTCAAACGTTCGACAGTCATGGAATACCTTCAGCGGATCGGCCCCTTGACGGGACGGATCGTGGCTAGTCTGGAATGGGAATCGCAATGGGCCGGACGGCCCTGCAGGTCGGCAGCTAATGGCAGACGACCGAAAAGTCAACTGGATCAGAACCGGGTGATCACCGCAAAGACGATCAGGACCATCAGCACGGTCGGGACTTCGTTCATCAACCGGTAGGTCCGCCCGCTGCGCGTGTTGGTCCCCGTGACAAAGTCCTTGCGGCGGCGGGCAAGCCAGTGGTGAAACCAGCTCATAACCAGAACGCTGGCGGCCTTGACCCAGGACCAGGGGGCCGTCCAGTCAACCACGCCCGGCGTAAAGACCAGCGCCAGGCCAAAGGTCCAGGTCGCCACCATGGCCGGGTTCATGATCCCGCGCAGCAACCGCCGTTCCATCGTCTGAAACATCGTGTCGGTCCGGCTGCCAAGCTGCACCTGCTCGGCGTGATAGACGAACAGGCGCGGCAGATAGAACATCCCGGCCATCCAGGAAATCACCGACACGACGTGCAGCGACTTGGTCACCAGGTACCAGTCCGCCAGAAAATCCGTGATCATCCCAAGCATGTTGTCCACCAGTCCCCGCTTTGACTTTCTTCTATAAAGAAAAGATTGAAGAAGGAATGTTGATGATGAAGGTCCTGTGCAGAACGGGATAGTCCGGGTGACCCCCAGAACGCTCCACAGGGGGCGATCTGTGGAAAAAAGCGGGAAAAGACCGGCCGTTGAAATGGTCCCAGTACAAAATCCAATGATATCAAAATTTTACGGTTCCGCTGGACGCGCCCTTGTCCACAGGCCGCAGCGTGAAAACCACAAGCACAACGGATTTTCCCGTCCGGCGTGACAAGCGCATGCACAGCGGGATATCTCTGCCCGACGGAACGTGGCACTTGGGCCTTGCCCACATGCGGGCCAAAGGTCGGCAAAACCGGTGCATTCGGACCCAGGAACAAACAGCGGATATCCACAAGCTCCACGATGCAGATGATCCTTGCCTCCTCCTCGCCCATCCGGTTGCAGATGTTGCGCGCCGCTGGCCTGACCGTCGATGCCATCGCCCCCCGCGTGGATGAGGCGACGATCCGTGACGCGCTGGTCGCCGAAGGCGCGCATCCCCGCGACATCGCCGACACCCTGGCCGAGATGAAGGCCCGCAAGGTCGCCGAGAAACACTCCGACGCGTTGGTCCTGGGCTGTGATCAGGTGCTGGCGCTGGACCGGCAGACCTTTGCCAAGCCAGAGACCCCCGATCAAGCCCGCGCGCAACTGCGCCAGCTTCGCGGCCAAAGCCACAAGCTTTTGTCGGCCATCGTCGCCTATGAAAATGCCGAACCCGTCTGGCGTCACGTGGCCGAGGCGCGGCTGACCATGCACGCAATCAGCGACTCCTATCTTGACGATTACGTCACCCGGACCTGGGACAGCATCCGTCACAGCGTCGGCTGCTACAAGATCGAGGAAGAGGGCGTTCGGCTGTTCTCCGCCCTTTCCGGCGACCATTTCACCATTCTTGGCCTGCCGCTTTTGCCGCTGTTGGCTTGGGCAGGAACTCGGGGCATGATCGCGCGATGACCGACCATCCCCGCATCCCGCTTGCCGCCGTCATAGGCCATCCCATCGCCCACAGCCGCAGCCCGGCGCTGCACAGCTACTGGCTGAAACGCTATGGGTTGAAGGGGCACTACATCCCCATCGATATCGCGCCCAGCGACCTGCCGGACCTGATCCGCACCTTGCCACGCTTGGGCTTTGTCGGCGCGAACATCACGATCCCGCATAAAGAGGCGATCCTGAACATCGCCGACATCGTGACCGACCGGGCCGCGCTGATCGGGGCGGCGAACACGCTGATCTTCCGCAAGGACGGCAAGATCCACGCCGACAACACCGACGGCTCCGGTTTCATCGCCAACCTGCGGCAGAACGCGCCGACCTGGGCGCCAGCGTCCGGACCCGCCGTTGTGCTGGGTGCTGGTGGTGGCGCCCGCGCCGTGGTCGCCGCGCTGATCGAGGTCGGCGCCCCCGAGATTCGCATCGTCAACCGCACCCGCCCCCGGGCAGATGCCTTGCGCAGCGACTTCGGGGCCAAGGTGCATGTGCATGACTGGGTGCAGGCCGGCAACCTGATGGAGGATGCCGCGACCGTGGTCAACACAACCTCGCTTGGCATGACCGGCAAGCCGGATTTCCGCGTGCCGATGGACAAGCTGAACCCGCGCGCGCTGGTGACTGACTTGGTTTACACGCCGCTGAAAACCCAACTCCTGATCGAGGCCGAGGCGCGGGGTTGCACCACCGTCGACGGGCTTGGCATGTTGCTGCACCAGGCTGTCCCCGCCTTTGAACGCTGGTTCGGTGTCCGCCCCGATGTGGACGAGGCGACCCGAAAGGCCGTGCTGTCGGCATGAGCTTCGTGCTTGGCCTGACCGGCAGCATCGGGATGGGCAAATCGACTACGGCCCGCATGTTCGCCGACGAAGGCATCCCGGTCTGGGACGCCGACGCGACCGTGCATCGTCTGTACCAACCCGGCCAACCCGCCGCCCTGGCCATCTGCAGCGCCTTTCCGCAGGCGATGGCCCCGGACGGCACCGTCGATCGCGCCGCCCTGCGGGCAATGATCAACGACGACCCCACAGTGCTGGACCGCCTGAACGCCATCGTTCACCCGCTGGTCGCGCAGGATCGCGCTGCTTTTCTTGCGGCCACGAAAGCCCCGATTGTCGTTCTCGACGTTCCTTTGCTGTTTGAAATCGGCCTGAACGCGGCTTGTGATGCCGTCGCAGTCGTCTCCGCTCCCGAAGCCATGCAGCGGCAACGGGTGCTGGAACGGGGCACCACGGCGGACGAGCTGGCCATCCTTCTGTCCCGCCAGATGCCAGACGCCGACAAACGCGCCCACGCCGATTACCTGATCCCCACGACCAGCCTTGAAGCCGCCCGCCAAGGCGTCAAGGATGTGCTGGCCGCCATTCGCCGGACCCTGCCTGATGCGTGAAATCGTCCTTGATACCGAAACCACCGGCTTTGAACCCGGCGAAGGCCACCGCATCGTCGAAATCGGCGCGGTCGAGCTGTTCAATCACCTGCCCACTGGCAAGACCTATCACCAATACGTCAACCCCGAACGCGGCATGCCGCGCGAGGCGTTCGAGGTTCACGGCATCGGCCACGACATTCTGGAACTGCCCGGCCAGCCCGTCCCCGGCGGCGTCACCCTGCGCGACAAGCCGGTGTTCGCGCGGATCGGTCAGGCCTTCCTGGATTTCGTCGGTGAGGCGCAGTTGGTGATCCACAACGCCGCCTTCGACATGAAATTCCTGAATTTTGAACTTGAGCGTTCCGGCCTGCCCGGCCTGCCCGGCACCCGCGCGACCGACACCCTGATGATCGCCCGGAAAAAGTTTCCCGGCTCGCCAGCCTCGCTTGATGCGCTTTGCCGTCGCTTTGGCATCGACAATTCCATGCGCGAAAAGCACGGCGCGCTTCTGGACAGTGAAATCCTGGCCGAGGTCTATCTGGAACTGATCGGCGGCCGCCAGCCCGACCTGGTGCTGTCCAGCGTCGCGCCTGCTCCGGTCAAGGGGGCCTCGGGCGACACCACCTGGCGGCCCCGCCCCCGCCCCGAACCCTTGCCCCCCCGGATCACGCCCGAAGAGGCATCGGCGCATGAGGCGATGGTCGCAAAGCTTGGCGATGCGGCCATCTGGTCCAAGGCGTGAAGATTAGTTGACCTTTTCGGCCGGGACAGCCTGTTGGGCCGCGGCCCGCCGCGCAAGCTCGGCCCGGTACAGCGCCATGAAATCCACCTGATCCACGTTCAGCGGCGGGAAGCCACCGTCGCGCGTCACGTCCGAGATGATGCGGCGCACATAGGGGAACAGCAGGCGCGGGCATTCGATCAGCAGGAACGGGTGCAACTGTTCGTCCGCGACACCTTCGATCAGGAAGGTCCCGCCGTATTCCAGCTCCAGCAGGAACAGCGTGTCGCCGTTGACCTTGTTCTTCGAGGTGACCTTGAACTTGGTCACCACCTCGTACTGGTTCGCCACCGGACGCTTGCGGGCGTCAAGGCTGACGGCAACCTGGATATCGGGCTGCATTTCGCCCGCGCTCAGGCCCTTTTGCACCACAAGGTTTTCGAACGACAGGTCGCGCACGTATTGCGCAAGCACCTGCATCTTGATCGAGGTCGGGCCGTTGCCAGCCGGGGTTTCGTCAGCCATATCCATGCTCCTTGGCGGATTTGCCGCGTTCCTAGCAGGTCAGGTCCCCCGCCTCAATGCTGGCCTCAATGCCGGGTCCATTCCGACGGCGGCCCCGAGGGCTTTGTCGTGTCGTTCGCCGGGGCGCTGGGCGGAACCTCGCGCCAGTCGCCTTCGACCACCTCGCTGCGCAGGATCACCGACGCCCGCGACAGCCGCCGCGCAACCACTTTCAGGATCAGGCTGCGAACCGGCGGAATCAGCAGAAGTAGGCCGATGAAGTCTGTCAGGAACCCCGGCAGGATCAGCAGTCCACCCGCCAGCGCGACCATTGCGCGGTGCGCAATCGGCGACAGCGGATCGCGCATTTCCTGCATGTCCTGGCTTAGCGCGACCGATCCGGTCATCGCGATGCCCTTCAGCACCACCAGCCCCAGCGCGACCGCCGCGACCACCCAGGCCAGTGTCGCCCAAAGCCCG
>JAKQLM010000389.1 GCA_029567145.1 Pseudomonadota bacterium | reverse complement strand
CTTCATCAAGTTCTACGTCGCCAAGCGTGTCGGTGGCACGATCTCGGACTCGGACGCGATCAAGCTGCTGAAGTTCGCCACCTCGTAAGGCGCGCGCATGGGGTGGAGCGCCCCCAGCTGCGCCTGGGCTTTATCCGGCCTGGGCGTGGCGCTGCGCTTCCCGTTCGGCGGTTCGTGGGCAAACCCCGCCAAGGCGTGACGGCTCGTTTCATAAGTGCGGGTCAGGGCGTCCTGCCGCCCCAGCGATTGCCCGCTGGGGCGGACTATCACCAAGCGCGGGGAAGCCGCGCCTTCAAAACAGAGGATGAACGATGGCTAACCGATTCTTGGGTGAGGGCACCGCCACTGCAGGCGGCAAGACCTGGACCATGCGCTTTGACATGAACGTGCTGGGCAATCTTGAGCGCCTGATGGGCAAACCGGCGATGTCGATCCTGGAGGAAATGGACAAGGGTCAGACCCCGGTCGAGACGCGCCGGATGATCTGTCACCAGATGCTGATCCGGCATCAACCCCAAGCCACCATGGACGACGCCGGGGATATCCTGTCCGAGGACGCGGAAGCCTTCTTCGCGGTCCTCAAAGGGGCCATGCCGGAACAAGGCAGTTTGCAGCCGGGAAAGCCCCACGCGAAAGCAAGCGAGAGCCGGTAGGCCTGCTTTCGCTGCTGCAGGACTACATCGCGGCGGGGCTTGATCCAGTCGCCTTTTGGGACCTGACACCGTGCCTGTATCTGGTCCACCTGCGCGGGGCGCACAAGCGGGCCGAGCTGAAGGCCCGTGCCGACCGCGTGCTGGCCTTCAACATCGCCGCCCTGAGCCGGGCGAAGAAGCTGCCGCGCCCGCGTGAGTTCATCATGGGCGGGCGGGACAAGGTGCGGGGCGAAGCCGCCCTGGACATGCTGCGGGCCTACGCAGCGCGTCTGCCAAAGAGGAGCTGGGAAGAATGGCAAAAACTCTCGTCGGGGCGCTAAGGGTCACTCTGGGGCTGGACTCGGCTGAGTTCGCCGCCGGGGCCGCAAGGGCACAAGGCATCGGGCAGAAGCTGGGCAAGTCGCTGCGCACCATCGGCTTTGCCGCCGCTGGCATGGGTGCGGGCATCGCTGCAGGCGTCAAGCGCACACTTGATCACGCCGATCGGATGGGCGAGACGGCCGAAAAGTTGGGGATGCCGGTCGAGGCCCTGAGCGCGCTGGCATACGCTGCTGAACAGACCGGCGTTCCGTTCGAGTCCCTTGAAGGATCCTTGGTTCGGCTGTCAAAGAACCTGGCTGACAGCCCCGACATGTTCGCCGATCTGGGGGTTTCGATCCGGGATGCCCAAGGCGTGATGCGCCCCACGGCGGATATCCTTGCCGACCTTGCCGACAAGTTTCAGGCGATGCCTGACGGGGCGGAAAAGACCGCGCTGGCGATGGCCCTATTCGGCAGGTCCGGCGCGGACATGGTGCTGGCATTGAACGGCGGTTCCGAGGGGCTTGAGGCCTTGATGGAAGAGGCCCGCAAGCTGGGCATCGTGATCAGCGAAGAGACGGCAGAGGCAGCAAGCAAGTTCAACGAAAACCTGGGCAAGCTGGGGGCTGCGGCTGGGGGGC
>JAKQLM010000382.1 GCA_029567145.1 Pseudomonadota bacterium | reverse complement strand
GCCCCCGCAACCGGCAGTATCAGTATCTTGCGCTGACCGGCCAGCCCGTCCATGGCGACAGCCAGCCCGTCGCGGGCTTTGTCATCCTGGACCGGCAGGACAGCCCCGTCGCCGCCCGGCTGGACCCGGTGCCGCCGGATGTGGCGATGGATGCGCTCTTGCCCCAGAACTTTACTCGCGACCGGCATTCGGGCGAGGTGCTGCAAGCCATCGCCGATCTTCTGGCCCTGCGCCCGGTCTGTCGGCTGAAGTACAGCGACCTGACCGACGCGGTCGACTGTCTGGCCGCGGGCCTTCCGACATCGCCCGTCGCCACAGACCTGCCCGGACCCATGCGCCTGTTCCGCCCGGCGCAGGTCGACACCGCCGCCCCGCCGCTGCGGCCCGCCGCCCCGATCCGCCAGCGTCCCGGCTCGGTCGCCCGCGCGATTGGCGATGCGATGTATCTTGCCGATCCCGAAGGCCGGGCGATTCACCGGATGGACCCGCTGGCCGCTGCGATCTGGGATGTGCTTGACGAACCCGCGACCGCGACCGACCTGCTGGACCTGCTGGCCGAAAGCTTTCCGGCCACCGACCCCGCCCGCATTGCCGCCGATCTGGACAGCCTGTTGCGCATGCTGGCCGCCTGGGGGCTGGTCGAAAGCTAGTCGGTCCCCAGTGTCGCCAGCCAGTCCATCAGCATCGGCCGCGCGCTTTCCGCCCCTTCGGCCCGCGCCTGGTCGATCACCGCCCGCGCCTCGGCCAGGTTCACCCGCCGCAGCAACGCCTTGACCGGCCCGATCGATGCAGGCCGCATCGACAGCGACCGGAACCCGATCGCCGCCAGTGCCAGCGCCTCGATCGGACGCCCGGCATCTTCGCCGCAAAAGGTCAGCGCGGTCCCGGTTTCACCGCAGCGCGCGACGATGTGCTGCAGAAACGCCAGGAACGACAGGTTCAGCGTGTCATAGCGCCGCCGCACCAGCTCATTCTCGCGGTCGGCGGCAAAGAAGAACTGCTTCAGGTCATTGCCGCCGACGCTGATGAAATCGGTCAGCTCGAAGAACGCCCGCGGCGCATAGGCCAGCGACGGAGTCTCCATCATCGCGCCGATTTCCACCCGCTCGGGGACAGCATGGCCCAGCGACTTTTCCCGGTGCAACTCGCGCAGGACATGGGCGCGGGCGGCCTGGAACTCGCTGGTTTCGGTGATCAGAGGGAACATCACCGTCAAGGGCCGCCCGTTGGCCGCCCGGATCAGCGCCTGCACCTGCATCCGCAGCACGCCCGGCTTGTCCAGCCCCACCCGGATCGCCCGCCAGCCCATCGCCGGATTGGGTTCCTCGGGCGGCTTCATGTAGGGCAGCACCTTGTCCGACCCGATGTCCAGCGTCCGGAACGCCACCCGCTTGCCCTTGGCCGCGTCCATCACCCGCGCGTAAAGCCGCGCCAGTTCGGCCCGCTGCGGCATCTTGGACCGGATCAGGAACTGCAACTCGGTCCGGAACAGCCCCACCCCGTCCGCGCCCGATCCGTCCAGGCTGGGCAGGTCCGCCATCAGCCCGGCGTTCATGTGCAAGGCAATCGTCGTGCCGCAGGTCGTCGTCGCGGGCAGCCCGCGCAAGCTGGCATAGCGCTTCTGCGCCTCGGCCTGCATGGCGATCTTGTCGCGGAAGGCGCGCGCCACGGTTTCCTCGGGCCGCAGATGCACCACGCCCTGATCGCCATCGACCAGGATCGCGTCGCCGTTCAGCGCCTCGGCCACGATCCGTGCGGCGCTGATCACCAGAGGGATCGCCAGCGCCCGCGCAACCACCGCCGCATGGCTGCCGACGCTGCCTTCCTCCAGCACCACGCCCTTCAGCTTGCGCCCGTATTCCAGCAATTCCGCCGGACCGATGTTGCGCGCGATCAGCACCGGGTTTTCCGGCATCTCGGCCCCGGTGTCGTGGCCCTGGCCGGTCAGGATGCGCAACAGCCGGTTCGACAGGTCGTCCAGATCCGACAACCTCTCGCGCAGATACACGTCCGAGATCTGCTCCATCCGAGACCGCGCCGCCGACTGTTCCTTTTCCACCGCCGCTTCGGCCGACAGGCCGCGCATGATGTCCTCTTCCATCCTTCGCAGCCAGCCGCGCGAATGGGCGAACATCCTGTAGGCCTCCAGGACCTGCTTCTGCTCCTTGTCCAGCGTCTCGGCTTCCAGAAGATCGTCGATCGACACCCGCAACTCGCCCACCGCCGCGCGGATGCGGTCGATCTCGGTCAGGGGATCGTCGGCCACCGGGTTGGTGATCACCACGCGCGGCTCGTGCAGCCAGACCCGGCCCTCGGCCGCGCCTTCCTGCCCGCTGGTGCCGCGGAACATCACCGGCTGCTTGTGCAGCGCCTTCATGCCGCCTTCGTCGCCGGTAAAGGCGCCAAGCTCGGTCATCTCGGCCAGCACCATCGCCACGACGTCCAGCGCATAGATGTCGTCTTCGGAAAACTCGCGCGCAACCTTGGACTGCACCACCAGCACGCCCAGCTTTTCACCGACCCGCTGGATCGGCACGCCCAGAAAGCTGGAGTAGATCTCCTCGCCTGTCTCCGGCATGAACCGGAACCCCTTTTCGGACGGCGCATCGGCGGTGTTCACCGGCTGGCCAGAGCGGGCCACCCGCCCGACCAGACTTTCGCCCAGCTTCATCCGGGTATGGTGGACGGATTCCTTGCGCAACCCTTCGGTCGCGCACAGTTCCAGCGTCTCGGGGTCGCGGAACAGATAGATGCTGCACACCTCGGTCCGCATGCTGTCGGCGATCAGATGGGTGATCTGGTCCAGACGGTCCTGACCCTTGCCCGGAATCGCCAGCATGTCGCGCAGGCGGCGCAAAAGCTTGCGACTGTCGCTCTCGCTCCGTTCGGGCATGGTCCATCCCTGGGGTTGTTTCCGCCCTTAGAGCATAGCTCTGCTTCAAGGGGAACCGTGCTGATGCATCGCGGCAAGCCCGCAGGCCATGCTGCCTGAAAGTTCAGCAATGCTGATCCCTGACAGCCGGTCCAGCAGCGCCGCCTCGGCCAACGCCACCGCGTCATCCCAGGCGCCGTGCAGGGCGCGCTCTACCGCGCAGGTGGCCGGGTTCTGCAGCCCCGCCCCGGGAGCGCCGTCCAGCCGTTCGCCCAGGGCGCGATAGACATCGGCCACGCTGATCCTGGCGGGGTCCAGCGCCAGCCGCCAGCCGCCCGCATGGCCCCGCGCGGAACTGACCAGGCCCGCCGCGCGTAATCTGCCCAGAGTGCGGCGCACCACGACCGCATGGGTCGCATGGAACGCCGCCAGGGTTTCGGACTGGACCACCTCATCGGGTGCCGCGCCCATGTGGCCCAGGATGTGCAGCGCGAGGGATAGCTTGCTGTCGCGTTTCATGTAACTATCATAGTTATGTTTGATTCGAGAGGTCAAGATGCCCACACCCGAAGCCGCACCCGTAGATGTAGATGTCGCCATCATCGGCGCAAGTTTTGCCGGAGTTTCCGCGGCCTTCATGCTGGCCCGGGCCCGCAGGCGGGTGGTGCTGATCGACGATGACCAGACCCGCAACCGCTTTGCCCATGCCTCGCACGGGTTCCTGGGTCAGGACGGCGTATCCCCGGCGGTGATCCGCGCCAAGGGCCTGGCCGAGGTGCTGGCCTATCCGACCGCCCGCCACCTGCCCGGGCGGGTGACGGCGATCACGGGCCAGTCGGGCAGCTTCGTGCTGGATGGGCCGGAACCGATCCGCGCCGCCCGGGTGATCCTCGCCTATGGCCAGCGCGACATCCTGCCCGACATTCTGGGCCTGGCCGACTGCTGGGGCAAGACCGCCAACCAGTGCCCCTATTGCCATGGGTACGAACTTGCCGACCGCACGACCGGGCTTCTGGCCGTGGACGCGATCCCGATGCACCACGCCACCCATCTTCAGGACTGGACAGACGATCTGGTGCTTTTGGAAAACGGCGTGCCCGTCATGCCGGAAGAGGCGGACAAGCTGGACCGCCCCGGCCTGCGCCGCGCTGCGGGCCGGGTCCAGCGTCTGCACCACACCGACGGCGCGCTGCACGCGGTCGAACTGGAAGGAGGCCTGCAGATCGGGATGCGGGCGCTCTACCTTGTCTCGCGGCAGGACCCTGCGGCACCCCTTGGCCAGGACCTTGGCTGCGAGATGGTCGATACCCCGATGGGCCGTCATCTGCGGGTCGATGATTTCCAGCGGACCAGCGTGCCGGGGGTCTTTGCGGCTGGCGATCTGGCGCGGCCCTATCCCAGCGCGACCCAGGCGGCGGCGACCGGAAACACGGCGGGCGCGGCCTGCCACCAGGACCTGCTGGCCCTGCTGCCACCGCTCTGACCAGTTGATTCGCGCGGCATGGTTAACGCCCCGGACGCCAGACCGGGTGCCCGACAGATGCCAGACAGAAAGCAGACGAAAGCCAGACCGGAATTTCCGGCCTGGCTTTCGGGATTAATCCAGCGGTTCGGTGGGGTTGGCCTCAGGCCCTTTCCAGCTCGAACGTGTCATGCAGCGCCTGGACGGCAAGCTCCATGTACTTGCGGTCGATCAGCACGCTGATCTTGATCTCGCTGGTGGTGATGACCTTGATGTTGACGTTTTCCGCCGCCAGGGCGGCAAACATCTTGGCCGCGACACCCACCTGGGACCGCATCCCGATGCCAACGACCGACACCTTGGCCACATCGCTGTCGGTGACCAGTTCCGAAAAGGCAAACTTGCCGTCCGCCGTCGCCTCGTCGATCGCCTTCTTCGCCCGGTCCACCTGGTTCGTGGGCAGGCTGAAGGTCATGTCCGTATAGGCGCGTTTGTCGGACGGATCGTCCAACTCACTGATATTCTGGACAATCATGTCCACGTTCACGCCCGCATCGGCCAGCGTGCCGAAGATCGCCGCCGCCACGCCGGGCCGGTCCTCGACCTTCAGCAGGGTCATCTTCGCCTCGTCGCGGGAATAGGCGACGCCGGACACAACTTTCGATTCCATGATTACATCCTCGTCGCAGACCAGGGTTCCAGAGCTTTCGTCGACCTCCTCGAACGAGGAAACCACCCGCAGCCGCACCTTGTAGCGCATCGCCAGTTCGACCGAGCGGGTCTGCAGGACCTTGGCCCCAAGCGAGGCCAGTTCCAGCATCTCCTCAAAGGCGATCCGGTCCAGCTTGCGCGCCTTGGGGCTGATCCGGGGGTCGGTGGTGTAGACCCCGTCAACATCGGTATAGATGTCGCACCGTTCGGCCCCAAAGGCCGCAGCAAAGGCCACAGCCGTCGTATCCGACCCCCCGCGACCCAGGGTGGTGATCCGGCCCTCGGCGCTAACCCCTTGGAAACCGGCGACAACCATCACCTTGAACCCTTCGGCGAACTTGGCGTCGATGTTGTCGCGCGGGATCGACACGAAGCGCGCGGCACCGTGGGCGCTGGTCGTGTTGATCGGCACCTGCCAGCCCTGCCAGGACCGCGCGGGCACGCCCATCTCTTGCAGGCGCAGCGCCATCAGCCCGGCCGTGACGTTCTCGCCCGAGGAAACCACCGCGTCGTATTCGCGCGCGTCATACAGTTTCGAGGTCTGCTCGACCCAGCCGACCATCTCGTTGGTCTTGCCGGACATGGCGCTGACGATGACGATCACGTCATAGCCGCGCTCAACCTCGGTCTGCACCTTCTTTGCGGCATTCTCGATCCGCGACAGGTCCGCGACCGACGTTCCGCCGAATTTCATCACCAGAAGCGGCATGCACCTCTCCCAAGGGTCCTGCAAATCGCGGGTGTCTTATGCAAGCCCCGCCCCCGGCGCAAGTGGCAGCGGTCGCAAAATCGAGCGCGTGCCGCGCAAGTCTTTTGTCTCGTCGTCGGGCTTCGCCTCCTCCTCGGTCAATGGGGGTTTCACCCCCAAACCCCCGAGAGTATTTGGAAAAAAGCAATCTGCCTTGGTTCTTTGGCCAGATACTGCTGCCGAAGGCGCCCCAAGGCGGTGGGTGCACGTCCCGCCGATGCAACAAAGGATCTTTGCGCGCCCGCGCCTATCCGGTCAACGCCCGCCAGCCGATGTCGCGGCGGCAAAAGCCCTGCGGCCAGTCGATGCGGTCCACCATCGCATAGGCCGCCGTGCGAGCCTCGGCCAGCGTGTCGCCCCGGGCGGTGACGGTCAGGACGCGCCCCCCAGTGGCGATGATCCCGGCGTCGCGCGCGGCGGTTCCGGCGTGAAAGACCATGTGGCGGCTGTCTTCAGGCAGGGCGTCCAAGCCCTTGATCGCGCTGCCTTTCACATATGCGCCGGGATAGCCGTTCGCGGCCATCACCACCGTCAGCGCGTGATCCTTTGCCCAGATGACCTGCGCTTCGGCCAGCCGCCCTTCGGCCAGCCGCCCTTCGGCCGTCGCCAGCATCAGGTCCAGTGCCTGAGCGCCCAGCCGCATCATCAGGACCTGGCATTCCGGGTCGCCGAACCGGGCGTTGTATTCGACAAGGCGGGTCTGGCCGTTCGCGATCATCAACCCGGCATAGAGGACGCCCTGATAGGGCGTGCCGCGCCGCGCCATTTCGGCGATTGTCGGCAGGACGATCTCTTGCATGGCCTGGCGCTGAAGCGCGTCGGTCAGGACCGGGGCCGGGGAATAGGCCCCCATGCCGCCGGTGTTGGGGCCCGTGTCGCCGTCCCCCACCCGCTTGTGGTCCTGGGCGGTGCCGATGGGCAGGGCATGGATGCCATCGGTCAGGATGAAGAAGCTGGCCTCTTCGCCCGCCATGAATTCCTCGATCACCACTTCGGCCCCGGCGGCCCCGAATTCGCCACCGAGCATGTTGTCGATGGCCGCCAAGGCCTCGGCCTCGGTCATTGCGACGATGACGCCCTTTCCTGCCGCCAGTCCATCGGCCTTGACGACGATGGGGGCGCCTTGGGCAAGCACGTAGGCGCGGGCCGGGGCGGCTTCTGTGAACCGGGCGTAAGCTGCGGTCGGGGCCTTGCAGGCGTCGCAGATGTCCTTGGTGAAGGCTTTCGACGCCTCCAGCCTTGCGGCGGCGGCAGAGGGGCCGAAGGTCAGAAGGCCCGCTGCCCGGCACGCATCGGCGACCCCGGCGGCGAGGGGGGCCTCGGGGCCGACGATGACGAAGTCGATGGCGTTTTCTTCGCAGAACGTGACCACCGCCGCGCCGTCAAGGATGTCGATGTCGGCGCATTCGGCCAGCATCGCGATGCCTGCGTTCCCGGGCGCGACAATCAGCCGGTCGGTCTTGGGGTTCTGCTTCACCGCCCAGGCAAGGGCATGTTCGCGGCCACCGGACCCGAGGATGAGGATATTCATGGCCGCGCCCCCGCTTGGAAGTTTCGTACTTGCGTCATAGGGTCAGGTGGTCAGGGAGGCAAGCCATGGGACCCGAGATCGGCTTTGGCATGAGCAAATCGGTGAACGGTCGACCGAGACCGTCGGTGTTTGTCCGGCTTCTGGAGATGGCGGGGCTGGCGCTGGTGATCCTGGGGCTTGGCGGGGGCCGGTACTGGCTGGTCTTGCCAGGGGCGGCCTTGGTGGTGGCAAGCTATGCGATCTATCGGCGCAAGCATGGGCCGATGCCTCGGGTTGTCGGCGGATCGGATGGCTTTGGCGGCACCGGGGAGGGGGGCGACTGATGGACCTGATCGACGACACTCCCGCCCCGCCGGGCAATCAGCCCGAGTACACCGTGTCCGAGCTTTCGGGCGCGGTGAAGCGGGTGATCGAGGGCGAGTTCGGCCTTGTCCGGGTCCGGGGCGAAG
>JAKQLM010000364.1 GCA_029567145.1 Pseudomonadota bacterium | reverse complement strand
CATCGACAGCTTGCCATCGCCCAGCAGGGTCGCCAGATCGAACCCCGGCGCGATCTCGACCGGCGCGGCATCCTTGCCATGTGCGATCAGGACCAGCGTATTGCCCAACAGATCGACCCTTGTGCCCTTGGCCACCAGCCCCGCCTTTTCCACCTCATCCATCCAGTTGACGGCCGCAGAGAGGAAGATGTCGGCGGGCGCGCCCTCGATGATCTGCTTGGCCAGGGCGTTCGACCCGCCATAGCTGATGGTCACGGTATTGCCGGTGGCGGCCTGAAAATCGGCGGCCACGGCATCCAGCGCGTTCTTCAGCGAGGCCGCCGCGAAGACCACCACCTCTTCAGCCTGTGTTGGCGTGGCAAGGATCAGGGCAAGGGCAGACGCAAGGGCAAGGCGGCGGGACATGATTCCTCCTGTCGATATGGTTTTGAAAACATATCAATCGGACCACGCAGCCAAGGCAAGCGTTATTTTTTGCCAGACATATCCATAGCACCTGCAGGCCGCAGCATGGTTTCCAGAGACCGGAGGCTGGCGGCAGCGGCGGTCTGGGCGGTAGAAACAACCTCGTGGTAAAGCCTCAGCACCTCGGCCCCGGCATCGGTCAGCTGCGCGCCGCCGCCGCCCGCCCCGCCCCGGGTACTGGTTACCAGCGGATCCTGAAACGCGGCATTCATTTCCTCGACCAGCATCCAGGCGCGCTTGTAGCTCATCTCCATCTGCCGCCCGGCCGCCGAGATCGAGCCGGTCTCGCGGATCCGTTCCAGGAGTTCGGCCTTGCCCGGGCCGAGCATCGCCTCACCGAACAGAATCCGCAGCCGCAGTGTGGTCATCGGAATGCCTTTCAACAACATGCCCTGATCTTTCCGCAGCATCCCTTCGCAGGCAAGGCCCGTTCGCCCCGCGACGACCATCAACGCAACGGCGCGGCGCCCGTTAGGGACACCGCGCCGCCTTCTGATCTGCCTGGTAGCGCGGGGGGCGCGCGGGTTGACCCCGCGCCCCTGCGCGTCAGAAGAAGCCCAGTTTGTTGGGGTTATAGCTGACCAGCATGTTCTTGGTCTGCTGATAGTGGTCGAGCATCATCTTGTGGGTTTCACGCCCGATGCCCGACTGCTTGTAGCCGCCAAAGGCCGCGTGGGCCGGATAGGCGTGGTAGTTGTTCA
>JAKQLM010000458.1 GCA_029567145.1 Pseudomonadota bacterium | reverse complement strand
CTGACCGCCGGTGGTGGCACGCTGTCCGCCGCAAACGTGGTGACCGGCACGCCGGTGACCTTGAACGGCTTTGCCTTCCAGGGCCCCGGCGGGGCGCTGGCCCAGAACGCGCCGACCGCCGTTCCGGCAACTCTGACCGCGCTGATCGCAGGCGATTCGATCACGCTCAACATCGGGTCGGTCGCGGCCAACTATGTGGTGAAGGAAGGGGACACCGCCGATTCGCTGGTGTCGGGTCTGAAGAACTCGCTGACCGAAAACGGCCTTTCCGACAGCGATTTCACCCTGTCGCTGGGTACCGGTGCGCTGACGGTGGCCAACAACACAAACCAGGCGGCGGCAATCTCGGTCGGCACGACGCGCGGCACCGGTGGCCTTTCCGCGCTGAACACCATCGACGTGGTGAACCAGCCGGCCAGCGCGCTGAGCGCCATCGAGGGCATGCTGCAGACCTCGATCGACGCGGCAGCCTCGTTCGGTTCGTCGCAGAAGCGGATCGATATCCAGAACGAGTTTGTCGGGAACCTGACCGACTCGCTCAAGACCGGCATCGGCGTGATGATCGACACCAACATGGAGGAAGCCAGCGCCCGGCTGCAGGCCCTGCAGGTCCAGCAGCAGCTGGCAACGCAGGCCCTGTCGATTGCCAACCAGCAGCCGCAGGGTCTTCTGTCTCTGTTCCGCTAAGTACACGGGGCCGCGGGGAAACCTCCGCGGCCCGCCTTACCCCATAGCATCGAACAGACGGAACCCCCATGTCCTTTCAAGCCCCGATCTCCTATGCCCAGCGCGAAGCGCCGACCCGCTCGCTCCGCTCGGTCGAATACGATCTTCTGGCGCTGGTCACGCGCCGCCTCCGGTCCGCTTGGGCCACCCGGACCGACGACTTCCCGGGCCTGGTCCGCGCCGTCACCGACAACCAGCAGCTTTGGTCCACGCTGGCCGCCGATGTGGCGCAGCCCGGCAATTCCCTGCCCGCGGCGTTGCGGGCGCGGCTGTTCTATCTGTACCAGTTCACCGCGCAGCACAGCCGCGCCGTGCTGGACGGCAAAGCGAATGTCGAAGTCCTGGCCGACATCAACACCGCCGTCATGCGTGGCCTTCGCGGCGAAGGCGGTGCCGCATGACCGGCCTTGTCCTGAAACTCGGCCCCCATGAACGTGTCCTGATCAATGGCGCCGTGATCGAAAACGGCGACAAGCGTTCGCGCCTTGCGATCATGACGCCGAACGCGAACATCCTGCGCCTGCGCGACGCGATCCACCCGGAAGAAGTGAACACGCCCGTCCGGCGGGTCTGTTACATCGCGCAACTGGTGCTGTCCGGGGACGCCGACCCGGCTGATGCCAGGCTGCAACTTCTGCGCGGGATCGAGCAGCTCAGCCAGGTGCTGACCGACCATGACAGCCGCTTGCAGCTGAGCATCGCCAGCCGCGCCGTGCTGGAGGATCAGCATTATCAGGTGTTGAAGGCCCTCCGCAGCCTGCTTCCGCGAGAGGAGCGGCTTTTTGCCGCCGGACGGGCATGAGCTTCCAGCCGGTCCTGCCGCTGTCCGGCTTTGCCGGCTGGAGTTTCCTGAAAAAGACGATGGCACGTCAGCAGGTCGCGCTGCAGACGGTCCCGGCCCAGGTCCGGGACGAGGCCTATTTCCGCGACAAGATCGGCAAGGTGAAAACCGCCGAGCAGCTGGTCAATGACAAGCGGCTTCTGCGGATTTCGCTTGCCGCCTTCGGGTTGGAAGCGGACGTGAACAGCAAGGCCTTCATCCAGAAAATCCTGGAAGGCGGCACGCTGAAAGAGGGCAGCCTGGCGAACAAGCTTGCCGACAAACAGTACCAGAAACTGTCGGCAGCCTTTGGCTTTGGCGATTTCAAGGTGCCGCGCACGGCGATTTCGACCTTTCCGGACGAAATCCTGACCCAGTTCCGCACCCGCAGCTTCGAGACGGCGGTCGGCAACCAGAACAATGCCTACCGGCTGGCGATGAACGCCGAGCGCGAGATTCCGGCCTTGGCCGCAAAGTCCACGTCCGAGACGTCGAAGTGGTACTCGATCCTTGGCAACGCCCCGCTGCGGGAAGTGATGCAGACGGCCTTCGGTCTGCCCAAAAGCTTTGCCGCGATCGACCTTGACCAGCAGGTCACCGTCCTGAAAGACAAGACGAAGGCGGCTTTCGGATCCTCGGCGATCAGTCAGTTTTCCGACCCCGCCAAGATGGAGGCGCTGGTTCGCCGCTTTCTGTTCCGGTCCGAAATTCAGGACCTGGGGACAGGAAGCTCTCCTGCCGCGATCGCGCTGACCTTGTTGCGACGTTAGCGCACGGCCCCCTTTGATCCGGCATCGGACGCAGGGGAGATGGGCAAAGTCCGCCGTCCCGGGCCCAGGGCGGTCCGGACCTTCAGCGACCTGGCCGGTGCCGGACCGGGGTCTGCCCGACCCGGACATGAGCCAGCCCGTCCCGGACACCCCACGACCGCCGCGCTGGCTATCGGTCAGCCCCGGGCGGGGTGATCGACCCGGACAAGGCGGTTCGCAGCCGGCGATCAGGACAAAGGTGACCGACCCAGATCAGCCACACGGGGATGCCGGCGAAACCTGATGCCCTTGCAACTATGCCTTCAGACAGGCACGCAACCGCTCGAAGCTTCCGGCGATCCCGTTTGCCGGAGCGGTTTCGGCCAGGAACCCGTCCAGCGCTGGCCAAAGCTGGATGGCCCGATCGATCACCGGATCGGATCCGGTCGCATAAAGCCCGGCCTGGATCATCAGCTCGGCGCGATCGTAGGCCCCCAGAAGCCGCCGCGCCTCACCGATCAGCTGGTTCTCCTCGTCATTGGCCGCATCGGGCAGGGACCGGCTGACTGACCGCAAAAGGTCAATTGCGGGAAAGCGCCCCCGTTCGGCAATGCGGCGATCCATCACGACGTGGCCGTCCAGCACCCCGCGCAGGATGTCGGCGACCGGCTCCTCCATGTCAGACCCGGCCACCAGGACCGAAAAGACCGCCGTGATGTCGCCCGTCCCTTCGGGCCCGGGGCCCGCCCGTTCGGCCAGCCCCATGATCGCCTGGTTCAGCGAGGGCGGGAAGCCGCGCAGCGACGCGTCCTCTCCCCCCGCAAGCGCCACCTCGCGATGCGCTTCGGCAAAGCGGGTCACGCTGTCGACCAGAAGCAGCACCTGCTGCCCCTGGTCGCGAAAATGTTCGGCCACCGCAATCGCGGTCAGGGCGCAGGACCGGCGCATCAGCGACGACTGGTCCGACGTGGCGGTCACCACGACGCTGCGCGCCATGCCGGTCGGGCCAAGCACCCTTTCCGTGAATTCGCGCAGTTCGCGGCCGCGTTCGCCGACCAGGGCGATCACTACGACATCGGCCTGAACCCCACGCGCGAACCGGGCCAGAAGCGACGATTTGCCAACGCCAGACCCCGCAAACAGCCCGATCCGCTGCCCCCGGACCAGAGGCAGCAGCGTGTCGAACACGGCAACGCCAGTGTCCAGCCGATCCCCCAGGCGACGGCGCGTTGCGGCGGCGGGCGCGGGCGCGCGCAGGGCGCGGGGCCGAGGGCCGCGAAGCAGCGGACGACCGTCCAGCGGCTGACCCGCCGGGTCGATGATGCGGCCGATCCAGCTGTCATCCGGGGCGATCTCGGCCCGGCCCAGCAGCTCGACCCGGTCGGCAATCGCCATGCCGTCGCCGGTGGCATCCGGCAGCACCGAACAGCGTCCCGGCGTCAGGCGCAACACCTCGCCCCCTGCGATCCCGTCGCGGCTGTGGATCAGGACCCGGTCACCGATGGCAGCCCCGTCCAGCCCCGTCACCTCGGCAAGGCCGCGTCGGGTTTCGCTTACCCGTCCAACCCGCGTGACCGGGGCGGCCTGGGCGATTTCGGCAAGAAGACCATCAAACACACCGGTCACGGGATTCTCCCTTTGTTCGCTCTCAACCGTTTCTAAAGGAATCACCCTTAAGCCTTGGTGAAGTTGGTCGAGGGAGAAGCCCCGATGTTCGAGAAACTGGAATTGATCCGAATGGCGCAGGCCCTGGCCTCGCACTCTGGTGCACGGATGGGTGTGATTGCCCGAAACGTGGCCCATGCGGACACGCCCGGCTACAAGGCGCAGGATCTGCCTGCGTTCGCCAAGGTCTTTGCCGCCGATGAGGGGGCAATGCGGGCCACGCGGGCTGGTCACCTTTCGGCGTCCTCGGATGCGGCGACGCTGATCCCCGAACAGGCGCCGGGCCGCGAATCGCCGAATGGCAACACCGTGTCGCTGGAGGGCGAGATGGTGAAATCGGTGGAAGCCCGCCAAAGCCATGAAATGGCCCTGGCGATCTACCGGGCCAGTTCCGACGTGATCCGCGCCAGCCTTGGCCGGCCGCGGTAGGGGGCATAGATGGGCAACGACCTGATCAGCTCCCTGTCCTTCGCCGCCTCCGGAATGGAGACGCAGGCGATGCGCTTGCGGCATGTGTCCGAGAATATCGCCAACGCCGACACCCCCGGCTACCACCGCAAGGTGATGACCTTTGACGAGGCGATGGACACGGGCCTTGTCGAACCCGGCCCGGTCCGGCTGGACCGGTCTGACCTGACGAAAATCTATGATCCCGGCCACCCGCTGGCGGATGAAACCGGTCACTATGACGGCTCGAACGTCGATCTGGTGATCGAAATCGCTGACGCGCGCGAAGCGCAGCGCAGCTACGAGGCGAACCTTCGGATGTTCGATCAGACGCGGCAAATGACGCAAAGTCTGTTCGACCTTCTGCGCCGATAGAGGAGATCCAGAATGGACGTGAAGACCTCTTTCGTTTCCCAGGCCTACGCCAACGCGCGCACAGCCGCTGCCCCCCAGCCAAAGGCCGGGGCGGCAGAGGGCTTTGCCAAGCTGGCCGGCAACTTCATGGGGGCGTTGCAGGACCATGAGGCGACGGCTCGCGCCGCCATGACCGGGGGGGCCGATCCACATGCGCTGGTGCAGGCCCTGGCCTCGTCGCAGCTGGCGGTCGAAACCGTGGCCACGGTGCGGGACCGCGTGGTCGAGGCGTATCAGGAAATCCTGAGGATGCCCGTATGACCGAAATGATGATCTTTGACCTCTTGCGCCAGGGCCTTTGGGTGGCGGTGCTGATCTCGGCCCCCCTGCTGGCGGTGGCCTTGATCGCGGGGGTGGTGGTCGGCCTTTTCCAGGCGCTGACCTCGATCCAGGAAATGACGCTGACTTTCGTCCCGAAGGCCGGGCTGATGCTGGTGGTGTTCTGGGCGTCAATGAGCTTCATGACCACGACGCTGGTCGCCTTCTTCCAGGACACGATCATTCCGCAGATCGCGGGGGGCTAAGCGATGGATGCCGCCCTTTACACCACGCTGAATCGCCAGTCCGGCCTGATGCGCGAGATGGGCGTGGTGGCGAACAACATCGCCAACGCCTCGACCACCGGCTTCCGGCGCGAAGGGGTGGTGTTTTCCGAATATGTCGCGGCGCTGGATGAAGACCCGTCGCTGTCGATGGCCCACGCCAGCGGCCGCCACGTCGACCTGACGCAATCGACCATCGCCCAGACCGGCGGCAGCTTTGATCTGGCGATCCAGGGCGACGGGTTCTTTCTGATCGAAACCCCCGAGGGTGAGCGTCTGACGCGCGCGGGCAGCTTCACGCCCTCTGCCGAGGGGGAGCTTGTCACCCCCGATGGCTACCGGTTGCTGGACGCCGGGGGGGCGCCGGTCTTTGTTCCGCCCGATGCCAAGGGCGTCGCCGTGGCGCAGGACGGCACCCTGTCGGCAAATGGCCAGCCGATTGCACAGGTCGGGCTCTGGCAGCCAACCGATCCGCTGGCGCTGCGGCACCAGTCCGGCACCCTGTTCGACGGCGGCGAGATCGAGCCGGTTGAAGGCGCGATCATCCTGCAGGGCATGCTGGAGGACAGCAACGTCGAGCCGGTGTCGGAAATCGCCCGCATGATCGAAGTGCAGCGCGCCTACGAGCTGGGCCAGAAATTCCTGGATGCCGAGGATGAGCGTGTCCGCGGCGTGATCCAGGCGCTTGGAAGGTAAGGGTAGACGATGAAAGCCTTGCAGATCGCCGCAACCGGCATGTCGGCCCAGCAGATGAAGGTCGACGTGGTGTCGAACAACCTCGCCAACATGTCGACCACGGGCTACAACCCCCGCCGCGCCGATTTCGCCGACCTGCATTACCAGCAGATGGCGCGACCGGGCAGCGTTTCGGCTGCGGATGGGTCGATGCTGCCGACCGGTGTGCAGATCGGGCTTGGGGTGCGACCGGCCAGCGTGTCGGTGATCCTGGGTCAAGGCTCGCTGGATGCGACCGGGGCTGATCTGGACGTCGCGATCGACGGGGCTGGCTATATCGAGGTGCAGATGCCGACCGGCGTCACCGGCTATACCCGCGACGGGGCGCTGAAACGCTCGGCGGACGGGCAGATCGTGACATCGGACGGCTATCCCGTGGTCCCGGGGATCACGATTCCCAGCGACACGCGCGGCCTGACCATCAGCCCGTCCGGCGAAGTCTGGGCCGATTTCGCGGACCGGGTCGAGCCAGAGCTTCTGGGTCAGCTGACCCTGTCGTCCTTTGCCAACGAAAAGGGGCTGGAGGCGATCGGGTCGAACCTGTTCCTGGAAAGCCCGGCCTCGGGACCGCCCTTCTCGGGCGCGCCGGGGCTGGAGGGATTGGGGACGCTGCGCCAAGGGTATCTGGAAAGCAGTTCGGTCGACGCCGTACGCGAGGTGACCGAGCTGATCAAGGCACAGCGCGGCTACGAGCTGAACGCCAAGGTCATCACCGCCGCCGACCAGATGCTTGGCGCAACGACGCAGCTGCGGTGATGCGGGTCCTCTTGATCCTTGTGGCGCTGACCGGCCCCGCGATGGCAGACAGCCTGATCGCGACCCGCACGATCCGGGCGCAGACGGTGATCGGGCCGGACGACATGGCTCTGGTCGACGCCGCCCTGCCCGGCGCGTTGGATGACCCCGCCCTGGCCCTGGGGCTGGAGGCGCGGGTTGCGATCTATGCCGGACGGCCGATCCGCAGCCAGGACCTCGGCGCACCCGCGCTGGTGGACCGCAACCAGCTGGTATCGCTGATCTATCTGTCGGGTGGGCTGGCGATCTCGACCGAGGGCCGCGCGCTGGAGCGTGGGGCCGAGGGGGATGTTGTCCGGGTGATGAACCTTGGCTCGCGCACCACGGTCAACGGCCGCGTCGGGCCGGATGGAGCAATCTATGTGGGATGGAAAGAGTAAGATGATGATGCGAATTGCCCTGGGCCTGACGCTGTGCCTTGCCGGATGCGGCAAGCTGGGACAGGTCGGCCGTGCGCCCGAATTCTCGCCGATCGACGGCAGCGCGCAGCACTATGCCCTGTATTCCGCCAACCTGCCGATGGATGAGGCGGCCGCGGCGCCATCCGATGACTCGTCGCTTTGGGCGGCTGGAACGGATTCGCTTTTCGGCGACCGGCGGGCGGCCCGGCGCGGCGATATCCTGACCGTGGTGATCGAGATCGACGACAGCGCCTCGATCTCGAACTCCACGGGCCGCAACCGGACCGGCAACGTCAAGTCCGGCCTGACCGAATTCTTCGGGATCCCGCAACGCCTGGATGAAAGCCTGCCGGAAGGGGCCAGCATGGCCGAAGCGGTCGAAACCGGATCGTCGTCGACTTTCAAGGGCTCGGGCAACGTGGCGCGGACCGAACAGCTGACCTTGCGGGTGGCCGCCACAGTGGTCGAGGAACTGCCGAACGGCGTCTTGCGGATCGAAGGCCAGCAGGAAGTCCGGGTGAACTTTGAAATGCGCGAACTGATCGTGACCGGCTTTGTCCGGCCCGCCGACATCTCGCGCCAGAACGAGATCACCTATGACAAGATCGCCGGGGCCCGGATCGCCTATGGCGGGCGCGGACAGATCACCGATGTCCAGCAGCCGACCTATGGCCAGCAGGCCGCCGACATCGTGTTGCCGTTCTGATGCTGCGCAAGCTGCTTCCCATCCTTCTTGCGCTGGTCGGTCTTGGCGGCGGCGTGGGCGCGGGTCTGTTCCTGCGCCCGGCCCCCGCACCCGACCATGCCGCCACCGATGCCGATCCTGCCGGCGCCGAGGGCGACGCCCATGCCGAAGCGGGGACCGAAGACCCAGCGGCCGACGGCGACCACGCCGAGGATGAGGCGACCGGCCCGGAATACGTCAAGATGAACAACCAGTTCGTCGTTCCGGTCGTCGAACAGGGCCGGGTCGCGGCCATGGTCGTGCTGTCCCTGTCGCTGGAAGTTGACGTCGGCAACACCGAAGCGGTCTACACGCGTGAGCCAAAGCTGCGCGACGTCTTCCTGCAGGTCCTGTTCGACCATGCCAACATGGGCGGGTTCAGCGGCAGTTTCACCGACGGCTCGAACCTGGTCGTCCTGCGCACCACCTTGAAAGAGGCCGCAACTCTGGTCCTGGGCAAAGTGGTGACCGATGTGCTGATCACCGACATCGCCCGCCAGGACAGCTGAGCCCTACTTGCGCACTCGCAGCCGGGCCAAGGCGCCATCCAGCGCCTGGACCCGGCCAAAGGCATGCCCGGCGACGCCTTTGGCGTCGATCAGGTCGGCGGACTGGCGGGCGATTGTGCCGTTCAGCTCGGCCCGGCGAACATCGGCCCAGCGTTGGTAGGCCACGTCCACCATCCCGGCCGCCACCGGCGGCAGATCGGCGGGGGCCGCAGCGGCGTTGATCGAGGCCAGCTGGTCACGGCTGCGCTCCAACCGGTCGGCGGCCTGCTTCAGGGCCATCAGCCGCTGGTCCAGCACCAGTTGCGCCAGGGCCTGCAGACGCTGCATGTCGTGTCTCTGGCTCATCTGCGGCGCGCCCGTTTGCGCATGGCATCGGCGAACCGGATCGCGGCGGCGACCGCACGGTAGTGGTCGACGGAAATCTCTTGCCCGATCTCGACCGAGGCATGGATCGCCCGCGCCGTGGGCGGATCGCTGTGCAACGGGATGCCGTGTTCGGCAGCCCTTTCGCGGATCGCCCGGGCGATTTCGTCCACACCTTTGGCAACGCAGACCGGCGCACCACCCTTTTTGCGGTCCCATTTCAGCGCGACGGCATAATGCGTCGGGTTGACCACAACGACATCCGCCGTTGCCACATCCTGCAGCATCCGGTTCGTCGCGACCTCTTGCGCCCTTTGCCGCCGCGACGCCTTCATTTGCGGGTCGCCTTCGCTTTCCTTGAATTCGTCCATCATCTCCTTGCGGGACATGCGGTTGCGCTTGGCATGCAGGTGGACCTGCCAAAGGTAATCGACGCCGCCAAAGCACAGGGCGATCAGAAAGACGATCAGGACAAAGTCCAGCATCAGTCGGGCGAGAAGCAGACTGGACTGACCCGGACCCAGGTAGATGCTTTCCAGGATCTGCGGCAATCGCGCGGCAAGAAACAAGTACAGCACCGCCGAGACCAGGCCCAGTTTGAGGCCGCTCTTGGCGAACTCGACCAGGCCCTCGACCCCGAACTTGTGCCGCGCCGTCGCCAGCGGCGAGATTCGCGACAGTTTCGGCGTCAGTTTTTCCGGCGCGAAGACCAGACCGCGCGACGCCAGGATGACGAACAGGACAAAAAGCCCCGGAATCAGCAGCAAAAGCAGGCTGGGACCGGCAAAGGCGATCAGAAGACCGGCCAGCGGACCACTGGACCCGGCGGTCATCAGGCTGGACAGGCGGTCGGACTGGTCCAGAAGCACCACCCCGGCATCGCCCACGCGGTCCACCACCCAGCCGCCCAGCCCGGCAAGCCCCATAAGCAGGCCGCCGATCGCTGCGGCGGACAACAGGTCGGGCGCGCGGGGGATGTCGCCACGTTTGCGCGCCTCTTCCAGCTTGTGCGGCGAGGCGTCGTGCTCCTTGTCGGCGTCGTCGTCGGCCTCTTCGCTCATCTCGGCGGGCCGAACGGTTGCGCGACATGGGCCACGAATGCATCAAGCCAGACCGAAAGCAGAAGCGGGACCGCGATGGCCAGCAAGGCCAGGCTGCCGAGTGTCAGGGCCGGAGCGCCGATCATCGAGACCATCAGCTGCGGCATCGCGCGGTTGATGGCACCCAGCGCCAGGTTGTAGATCGTCCCGCCAATCACGAAGGGGGCGGCCAGCGAAAAGGCCAGGCCAAAGGTCTGGCTGATCAGGGCCAGTCCCCAGTCCGCCACCTGGCCCGGATCGGGATAGCCGCCTGCGGGCAGGATCTGGTACGACCGGACGATCAGCTCGGCCGCTGTGACATGCAGCCCGGCCGCCAAGGCCAGCGCGACCCCCGCCATCACCAGCAGGTTGCCGATGGCCGGTAGCGGTTCAGGGGCCGCCCCGGCAAAAAGCTGCGACAATGTGGTCGCCTGGGCGATGATCGAGGCCGCGGTCAGCAGCGCCAGGACGTAAAACCGCATCCCGATGCCCAGGATCAGACCCGCCGCCGCTTCGCCCGCAAGCGCTGAAATCGCCGGTTCAGGGGTGCTGGCTGCAATCTGCTCGGCCACGAGGGGGGTGACGATCAGGCTTAGCGCCACCACCAGGACAAGCTTGACGCGCTGCGGCACGGCCGTTTCGCCAAGGCCCGGCATCAGGGCCACCACGGCCCCGATCCGAACAAAGACCAATGCGGCCACCCAGACCACCGCCTGCGCCAGGTCCAGAAGGCTGGACAGGTCGGCAACGACCTCGTTCATGCCGGGACCTGCCCCAACAGGGCCGGACGGGCGTCCGTGCCGATCTCTTCATAGGACAGGACCGGCATGTGCAGCCCCTTGGCCTGAACCACCGTGCGCAAGAAGCGGCGGCGCGCGACCGAGGTGACCAGCGCGGGCGACACCCCGCTTTCCGAAGCGCGGTTGACCCGTTCAGTCAGGCCATTCGCCAGACGGGCGAACAGGTCCGGCGGCAGGGCGATGTCGCGCTGCCCCCGGTCGCTGTCGATCTGATAGGTCGCAAAGGTCTTTTCCCATTCCGGGGCGAGCTGGATCAGCGGAACCGACCCATCCGGACGCTTCAGCTCAGCCACGATCTGAAAGCCCAGCCGCTGCCGGACATGTTCGCAGATCGCCTCGGCCGACCCCAGATGCCGCCCTTCGGCCGTCGCTTCCAGGATCAGCGGCAGATTGCGGATCGAGACCCGCTCCTCCAGCAAAAGCCGCAGGACGGCCAGAAGCAGGTCGACCGGAACCTTCTCGGGCAGAAGCTCATCCAGCAGTCGGCGGTTCGCTTCGGCCCGGACGGGATCGGACAGACGGGTGAATTCATCCAGCAGCCGCCGCAGCCCGCGCAAGGTGAAAAGCCGCGACAGGTTGGCCTTCAGCACCTCCAGCAGGTGGGTGGCCAGAACTTCGGTCGGACTGACGACGGTCAGGCCTGACAGCGCGGCGTCCTCTTGCTGATCCGGGCGGATCCAGCGGGCCGGGGCACCATAGACCGGCTCGCGGACGTCAAGGCCGTCGGGGGCCTGCGCGCCATCGGTCAGCAGCACCAGAACCCGGTCGGGATACAGCCGGTCCGACACCCGCTCCACCCCTTGCAGCCGGATCCGGTAGTGCCCAGGGGGCATCGACGCCTCATCCGTCAGGCGGATTTCCGGCAGGATGATCCCGAACGCCGAGGCGACATGGTTGCGCATGTTGGCGATGCGACCGTCAAGCCCGGTCGCCGGGTCCAGCGCCATGGCGACAAGGTTCGGGGCGAACTCGATATGTATGTCATCGAAGTCAAGCACATCGCCCATTGACCGGGTTCGGGCCGGCTCGACCGGCACGGGCGGGGCGACCAGGTTCTGCCGCATCCGCCGCGCCTGGGTGAACGCAAAGCCACCCAAGGTCAGCGCCGCCACCATGAAGGGCAGAAACGGCATGCCCGGCACGATCGCAAACAGCGCCATCAGGCCCGCAACCGTGCCCAGCGCCCCCGGATAGCGGCCAAGCTGGGCAAAGAACGACACGTCAACCGCGCCCTTCTGGCCGCCCTTGGCCAGAAGAAGCGCCGCCGCGACCGAGATGATGACCGCCGGAATCTGTCCGACCAGCCCGTCGCCAACGGTCAGGATCGTGTAGGTTTCGAACGCGGTGGCAATGTCCAGATCATGCACCAGAACTCCGACCAGAAGCCCGACCACGATGTTCAGCCCGGTGATCATCAACCCGGCGATGGCGTCGCCCTTGACGAACTTCGACGCCCCGTCGAGCGAGCCGAAGAACGTCGTCTCGGCCAGCTCCAGCTCGCGCCGGCGCTTGGCCTCGGCGTGGTCGATGGCCCCGGCGGACATGTCGGCGTCGATGGCCAGCTGGCGACCCGGCATCCCGTCCAAGGCAAACCGCGCGCCCACCTCGGCCATGCGTCCCGCGCCTTTGGTGATGACGATGAAGTTGACGATCAGCAGCACGATGAAGATCACGATGCCAAGGACCAGATTGCCGCCCATGATGAACTGGGCGAACCCCTCGATGACATGGCCCGCCGCGTCGGTGCCGGTGTGGCCCTGGCCGATGATCAGCTTGGTGGAGGACACGTTCAGCGACAGCCGCAACAGCAACGAGGCCAGAAGGATCGTCGGGAAGGCCGAGAAATCCAGCGGCCGATCGATGAACAGCGTGACCGTCAGCATCAGAATCGCCAGGGCGAAGGAAACGGCCAGGCCGATGTCCAGCAGGAACGCCGGCACGGGCAGGATCATCATGACGATCACGGCCATCAGCCCGATGGCCAACAGGATCGTCGGCCGGAGGATCGCCGCCAGGCTGAGGCCGGTGGGCATGTCAGTAGTCTCCGATCAGCGGGCCGCCGCCGCCGGATTGCGGCACCAGCGATCCGTTGCCACCCGCCGGTCCGGCCAGCAGCAGCGGAAAGCGGTTGTCGCGGCTGACCTCCTCGGCCAGATCGGGCGGGGGAGCATCGCTTAGCCCCGCATAGGCCTGTTCAAAAAGCGCGCGGTAGCGGTCGGCATGGTCCGGGGTCGCCGAATGGTAGGCCGCCGCCGCATCGGCCCAATTGCCCGAGGTGCTGTAATGGCCGGCCAGAAATTCGGCCGCGTAGCCTGCGTTCAGGTTTGGGTCAAGCATGTCGGACAGCGAGGCGAAGCCCTTGGAATGCCAGCGAATGTTCAGCTGGAAACAGCCCACGTCCAGGTTGGTCAATCCCTGGTCCAACGTCAGTTGGGCGTGGGTTTCGGCCTCTTCCTTGGTGTCGAACCAGCGGCCATCGCCTGCCACATTGACCGTCCAGGGCCAGGGTCGATCATCCCGCCCGGTTTCGACGACGGCAATGGCAAGCAGGACTTCGTAAGGGACGCCGGTCGCTTCGGCCGCTTCGGCTGCGGCGGAAAGGCACAGGGTCGACGGATCGTTCCGCGCCTGCACCGGCAGCGAAAGCAGCGTTCCCAGGGCCAGCGCACTCAGGTTTCGGCGGTGTCTTAAGGACATCAAAGGCTCCGGTTCCGGCTTCTGCCGTATGGCCTGACGCTAGCGCGCGAATCTTTCCATGTGGTTAGCGCTGCCTGCTTTGTGCCCCTGTTTCGCCCGATGTGCGGGTGGATCAGTCCTGCGGGCCGGGAACCTCGGCAAGGAGGGCCGCCACCGCTGCCCGCATCGCGGCGCTGTCTTCCAGCAGGCTGGCACTTTGACCCAGGGGACCCGCGTCCGGCGCGGGGGCCAAGGCCGTGGCCAACCGGGCCGCGTTGGCCCAGGGGTTGTCGCCATCGGCACTGATCGCAGCCCAGTCGCGCTGCCAGGTCAGCACACGACCGGCCGCATCCGCAGACCCGGCGGCCAGCAGGGCATCATGCGCCGGGGCATAGGCGCCCAGCTGGATCAGCGCCTTCGCCTCCAGCTCCTGAGCAGCAGGCGTTGCGATCCCGGCCACAAGATCCGCCGCGGCCTGTGCATCCCCGCGCATGAACTCTGCCTCGGCAGCAAGCTGACGCCGCTCGGGTGGATCGTCCTTGGCCACGGGCCCCAGCCAGCGCAAGGCGGCATCGGCAAAACCCAGCTGGACCAGACGGGCGGCCATCCGGTCGGCATCGTCCACGGCAATCGCCGGGACCGGGTCGGTGGGCCCCAGAACGGCATGGGTCAGGAACGCGTCATCGGTCGCGCGCACCGGCAGCACCTGCCACAGATCGCGCGCTGCCTTTTCGTCGTCGCCCGCCGCGGCAAAGGCGGCGTCAACGTCGCCCGATAGCGCCAGCGCAAGCACAAGGGCGCGATGCAGGTCGGGTTCGTCGGCGCGACCCTCGGCCTCGCGCAGAAGAGTGCCCAGGGTCAGTGCAACCTCGGGCGCAAGCGGGGTGCCGTCGCGAAAATGCGTCTCGACCAGAGTGATCAGGCTGTCGCCGTCATCGGCACCCGCCAGAGCCGCCGTTTCGGCATGCGCCTGCGCGCTGTCAAGATCGCCGTCGTGCAGGTCAGCCTTGGCATCCAGAAGCGCCAGGTCGGCCGGGTCGGTGTCCGGCGTGCGTTCGATGGTACTGCGGATCACGCGCGCCGCTTCGGCATCGTCGCGGGCCAGGAACTTGTCGGCCAGCGCCCCGCCAAGGTGGTGGCGCAGGTGCGGCGGCAGGGCAAGGAAACCGCGCAGGATCGCGTCGGTGTTGACTTCGGGACCTGCGGGCAGCCGATCTAGAGCCAAGGCGGCCCACAGCGCCGCCGCCCCGTCGCAGCCCACCATGCTGGCAAACGCTGTACCCGGGTCGGTGTCGCCGTCGACAACCCGCGACATCGACAGATAGACTGGCAGGATGTCGGGCGGATCATCCTGCAAAAGGGCGGCATAAAGCCGCGCCTCGGCCCCGAACCCCAGGTAGAGGTGGGTCTGGACCGCGCGCAGGGCGGCGTCGGGATCGACGCGATCAAACTCTCCGAACAGAGAGGAGCGCGCCTCTGACAGAAGCTCCGCAGGTGGCAGGTCCCTGCCCCAGGCTGCGACGTCCAGATCGGCGTCGTCCAGACAGACGGCCCCCGTGGTCACGACGTCCTTGGCGCTGCCCGGTCGCACGTCGATCCCCGCAGCCTCACCCAGGTGGATGGTCGTCCAGGGCAGTTCGCCCCATTCGGTGTCGGGATGTTCGGTCGGCTTGCCCGGAAGTTCCATCTCGACGATGCCATCGGCGGCCCCGCGGCTGATCTGGGCCAAAAGCTCGTCGCGCAGGGGATCAAGCGACACCGCCCCGGTCGGAAGATCCAGCGCCGGTTCGGGGCCCGCCTTGCCCACGACTGCCGCAGAAGCGGTGCGCCAGTCATAGCTGCCCGGCATCCCGGCCTTTGCGGTGGCATCGGGGCTGGCCTTGCTGTCGTAGTCCAGGGCGGGGGCGGACAGATCCAGCGCCGCCTCAAAGCTGGAGCCTGCGGGCGGGGGGCCATCCTTGATGTCAAGAACGATCATCCCGGGCCGATATTCAAAGGGAAAGACGTGGCAGTCGCAGGCCAGCGACAGGTGCAGCGCCCCGCTTTCGGGGTCGACGCGCAGCGCTTGCAGCCGGGTGCGCGGGATCCGATCCCAGACCCGCGACAGGTCATAGGCGGGCTGGTCGGGCCCCTTGGCCGCGAAGCCGTAGCCCAGCGGCAGACGCCCGACGGTCCAGTCAGCCGCGGCGGGCAGCTCGATCACCAGTCGGGTGAAATCGTCGTGTTCCCCCGAGGCGACGCGCGCGGTCTGGGCCTGCGCGGCGCCAAGGCTGGCCAGCAAGACCAGAAGCGCGCGCAGGATCATGCCGCATCCTGCTTGAGGTTGCGCATCGCCTCCTCCAGGTCACTGAAGCCGGGGCGGACATGGTGCGGCGTGTTCTGGCGGCCGACCTCGATGCAGATGTTGGCCGGATGACGGTGCAGGTTGGCAATCAGCACCTCGCGGATCAGCTGGTAGAAATGGATGTCGTCTTCGACAACCGTCTTCACCCGCGCGGCGAAGGGGCCCATCAGGCCATAGGCCAGGAACACGCCCAGGAAGGTGCCGACCAGCGCGCCACCGATCATCTTGCCCAGCACTTCGGGGGGTTGGTCGATCGATCCCATGGTCTTGATCACCCCCAGAACCGCCGCGACGATCCCCAGAGCGGGCAACCCGTCGGCCACTGTCTGCAGCGCGTGACTGGAGTGCATCGCATGGTGCAGCGTCGCCTCCATCCGCTTGTCCAGCACCTCCTCGACCTGGTGGGGGTCGTCATAGTTCATCGAGGCCGCGCGCAGCGTGTCGCAGATCAGGTCCATCGCTTCATGGTCGTGCTGAATGCGGGGATAGCGGCCAAAGATTGCCGAGCTGTCCGGCGATTCGATGTGTTCTTCCATCGCCACGGGGTTTGCGCGGGCCAGGCGGATAAGTTCAAAAAGCAGGCACAACAGATCGCGATAGTCGTCCGTCTTCCATTTCGGACCCTTGAAGACCTTGCCGATGTCTTTCAGCGTGTGCTTGACCGCGCCCATGTCGTTGGAGATCAGGAAGGCCCCGACGGCAGCACCGCCGATCATGATCATCTCGAACGGCAGCGCCTTCAGGATGATGCCAAGCTTGCCCCCGGCCAGCACGTAGCCGCCGAAAACCATGATGAGAATGACGGCGATGCCGACGAGGCCAAGCATTGGGGCGTCCTGTGCCAGGGGTGCTGCGGTCAGTATCCACGCGGGCGGTTAAGACTTTGTGAGCGGCCTAGTCTTTCGGCACGTTGGCGTTCCGCCCGGCCACGATGACGCTGACGCCATAGGCGGCCTCGGCCGACATGCCCGACAGGATCGCTGCAGCCGATTCGGGGGGCATCCGGCCCAGGAAGCCGGCAGCGAATTCGGGCGACATGGTTTCGAAAAGCTTGGCCGCGTCCTTGGGCTTCATCGCCTGATAGACCTTGGTCAGACGCTCCACATCCGCCTCGGCCGCGCCGTCGGCCAGCGCAAGCGTCGCCGCAAGCTTGGCCTCCATCGTCTCAAGCTGGACCATCCGGTCGGTCACGGCCTGATCCGCCAGGGCCAGGGCGGCAAGGCGGTCCTGCAGCGATGCCTCGCGCACGGCCAGCCGCTCCTCCCGCTGTTTCAGCGCGTCCGACAGGGCGACCGGGCTTTCGCAGACGGCGGGCTCTGTCGCCACGGGCTCTTCCGGGTCGGCTTCGGCATTGGCCATCGCCGTGCCGATCCCCGAGCCCAGCCGCAGCGCGCCCGAGGTCGCGAACAGCATCGCGACGATGAACAGCGCCCCGCGCCCCGCCTTGCGCCGACCGCTCATTCGGCGGCCTCCAGCGTTGACCGGGACGCGCGGCGGCGGACAAAGCGCAGGCGACGCTCTTCCTCTTCGGGTTCTTCGACGACCGGGGCCTTGAGGGGTGCTTTCGGATCCGGCAGATCGTGCAGCGAGGCGACCAGCAGTTCCAGCCGCCGTGCCACCGCTTCGCCGCGCGCCGTCAACCCTTCCAGGCTTTCGGCCGACCCGTTTGCCGCCCCGCGCGCCTGTTCCAACGCGCGCGTCATGTCGTCCACCTGCGCCGACAGGACCGCGATCGCCCCGCCCATTCCGGTTTCAAGCGTGGTGAACCGCTTGAGCCGCGAGGCCAGGACATAGCAGTAGATCGCGGCCCCGAACGAGCCTGCGACCAGAAGGATGTCGGCGATCAGGTCCATGGTGCCCCCTAGTTCAGCACGAATTCGGTGATGAGCAGATCGCGCACGCGGCCCTCGCCGGTGACGATCTGGATGCGGCGCAGCATCTGCGACCGCAGTTTCGCCATCGCGGCGGGATTCTCGATCTCGGACACGTCGACGGCGCGCAGGTAACTGTTCAGGACATCCAGAATACGCGGCGTCAGCAAGGTGACATCCGCAACGGCGCTGTCCACAACCTCGACCTGGGCGGTAAAGCGCAGATGTTCGCTGCCCGAGGTCGGCCCAAGCGAGATCACCATGGTTTCCAAGGGCACGAACGCGACCCCGCTAAGCGGTCCGGGGACGGCTTCGGCATGATCTTCTTCTGCGCCACCCCCAAGAATCAGCCCTGACCAGGTCGCATAGAACCCGGCCCCGCCCAGCACCAAAGCCAGCACAAGCCCGATCAAAAGCGGCTTTTTCGACCGCTTTTTCGGGGCTTCGTCAGGGATCGCTTCTGCAACTGCCACGGCCTGCCTCTCATTTGCACAAGGCGACCATAGGCCAAAGGTCACTAACCGATTGTTAAGCGGCGTCGGTCATTCGTGGGTCACCGGCAGAAGCGCCGGGCGGAGAATCGCCTTGCAGAACGTGATCGACCTCTGGACCAACATGGACATGCGCCGCCGGATCATCGTGATCGGCGCCACGCTGGCGATGTTCGCTGCCGTGCTTGGGCTTAGCCGGATGGCCGCGCAGCCGGAAATGGTGCTGCTTTATGCCGGGCTTGAACCCGGCGCGGCGGGGGATGTGATCGCGGCCCTGGACCAGCGCGGCGTGAGCTATGAGATTTCGGGCGATTCGATCCTGGTTGATGCCGCCCAGCGCGACAGCCTGCGCATGGCCCTGGCCGGCGAAGGTCTGCCTGCGGCGGGTGGTGCGGGATATGAGCTTCTGGACACCCTGTCAGGCTTTGGCACCACCGCGCAGATGTTCGATGCCGCCTACTGGCGCGCAAAGGAGGGCGAACTTGCGCGCACCTTGCTTGCCATGCCGGAGATTCGGGCGGCACGCGTCCACATCGCCAGCGCACCCTCGCGCACGTTCCAGCCGGAAAGCTCGGCGTCGGCCTCGGTCACGCTGACCACGGTCCGGGGCGATCTCGGCGAAAGTCAGGCCATGGCGATCCGCCATCTGATCGCCAGCGCCGTGGCCGGGATGCGACCGGATGCGGTGCAGATCATCGATACCGTGTCCGGCCTGATCGGCGGACAAGAGGGGGAGGGTGTGAATTCCAGCGATGCCGCCGACAGGTCCGCCGCAATCCGTGGCAATGTCGAACGCCTGCTTGCCGCCCGCGTCGGGCCGGGCAAATCCGTGGTCGAAGTTGCCGTAAGCCTGGTGTCAGAGCGCGAATCGATCACCGAACGGACCTTTGACCCGCAGGGCCGCGTCGCGATTTCCTCGGAAACCGAAGAGCGCAGCGGAAACTCTACCCAGCCCGGGGGCGAGGTCACGGTCGCCTCGAACCTGCCCGAAGGCGATGCCGCGGCGGGGGGCAACGAGTCCAGCCAGACCTCGGAAACGCGCGAACGGGTGAACTACGAAGTCTCGGAAACCCAGCGCGAGGTGTTGCGCGGCCCGGGTGACATCAAGCGGCTGACCGTGGCCGTGATGGTGGACGGCGTGGTGACCGTCGCGGCGGACGGCACGCGCACTTGGGCACCCCGCACCGAGGAGGAACTGTCCACCCTGCGGGAGCTTGTCGCCTCGGCTGTCGGCCTGGACGAGGCGCGGGGCGACGTCCTGACCCTGAAAACGCTGGAGTTCCAAGAACTTCCGACTGAACTTGGCACCGAAGCCTCTGCCAGCCTTCTGCCCCAGATCGGGCCGCTGGACGTCATGTCGATGATCCAGACCGCTGTCCTGGCCGTCGTCGCGCTGGTGCTGGGCCTGTTCGTCGTGCGACCGATCCTGGCGTCATCCTCGGCCCGGGCGGCCCTGCCCGCGCCGGAGGCCCCGCTTGCCCTGCCGTCGCTTGGTGGCAGCGAAAGCATGGCGCTGAACGGCGAGGTGGACCTGGGCTATCCGATGGGCGGCTTTGCGATGGAGGACGGCGCGCTTGGCGACACCGCGGTCGAAGACGACCCGGCCAGCCGCCTGCGCCGCCTGATCGAACAGCGCCAGACCGAATCGATCGAAATCCTGCGCAGCTGGATGGAAACCGAAGAGGAGCACGCCTGATGCCCGCCTTGCGTCTGGAAGTCTTCGACACCGCGTCGACGCCGGATGGCGGGACCCAGCCACTGGTCGAGATCAGCGCCGTCGAAGAGGCGAAGATCGCCTCGTACGAACAGGGCTACTCGGCGGGGTGGGAGGATGCCTCGGCGGCGCAACAGGGCGACCAAAGCCGGATCCGGGCCGACCTTGCCCGCAGCCTGCAAAGCCTGTCCTTCACCTTTCAGGACGCCCGCAGCCATGTGTTGCA
>JAKQLM010000321.1 GCA_029567145.1 Pseudomonadota bacterium | reverse complement strand
GCCCCGCCCGGTGCGCGGCGAGATCGCGTTTCAGGACGTGACCTTCCGCTATCCCGCCCGGCCGGAAACCAGCGCGCTGAACGGGGTGTCGCTGCATGTGAACCCGGGCGAGACGGTGGCGCTGGTCGGCCCTTCGGGGGCGGGCAAGACCACGATCCTGCAGCTTCTGATGCGGTTTTATGACCCGCAACAGGGCCGGATCACGCTGGACGGCATCGTGCTGGCGGACCTGGCCCGTGCCGATTTCCGGCAGTCGATTGCGATGGTGCCGCAAGACCCGGTGATCTTTGCCACCTCGGCCCGCGAGAATATCCGCTTTGGCCGCCCCGAAGCGACGGATGCCGAGGTCGAGGCCGCTGCGAAAGCCGCCGCCGCGCATGACTTTCTGACCGCGCTGCCGCAGGGCTATGACAGCTATCTGGGCGAACGCGGCGTGATGCTGTCGGGCGGGCAGAAGCAGCGGGTCGCCATCGCCCGCGCCATCCTGCGCGATGCGCCGATCCTGCTTCTGGACGAAGCGACCAGCGCGCTGGATGCCGAAAGCGAACGGCTGGTGCAGGCGGCGGTGGAAACGCTGGCCAAGGGGCGCACGACGCTGGTCGTGGCGCACCGGCTGGCGACGGTGAAACGCGCGGACCGGATCGTCGTTTTCGACCACGGCCAGATCGTCGCCACCGGCACGCATGACCAGCTGGTCGCCGAGGGTGGGCTTTATGCCCGCCTTGCGCGGTTGCAGTTCACCGACGGGACGGTCTGACGTAGCGTTTCACCGGGGCAGCTACGGACAAACCGACTTCACAAACTGGTCCGGTTCCCGCAACCTGATCTGAAGCCTGCGGCAACAGCGGGCGTTTGGGGAGGAACCGATGACCACATTTGCCAAACTGGCGGACCTCAAGGCGATCGAGGCCGAGATGCCCTGGACCGACCGCGGCCAGGCCCGGTCGATGTACGACTACCTTGGCCGCGCCAAGGCCGCGCATGGGGGCCGCCCGGCGATCAGCTATCAGCTTCTGTCGGGGCCCGAGACCAAGAAGGTCACGCTGACCTGGACCGAGCTGCACGCGCAGGTGACGCAGGTGGCGAACCTGTTCCGCAGTCTGGGCGTGGGCGAAACGGACGTGGTCGCCTTTGTCATGCCGAATGCGATGGAGACCGCCGTCACCCTGCTGGCGGGCGCCGTGGCGGGGATCGTCAATCCGATCAACCCCTTGCTGGAACCGGAAAAGATCAGCGCCATCCTGCGCGAGACCGGGGCGAAGGTGGTTGTGACGCTGAAGCCGTTCCCCAAGACCGACCTGGCGCAAAAGGTGGCCGAGGCGGTGAAATATGCGCCCAACGTCAAGACCGTGCTGGAGGTGGACCTGGTCCGCTACCTGTCCGGCCTGAAGAAGGTCATCGTGCCCTGGGTCCGCCCGAAAAACCCGGTCAGCCACACCGCCAACGTCAAGGACTTCCGCGCCGAGGCCGCACGGATGCCGGCCGACAAGCTGACCTTCAAAGACCGGACCGAAGACCACGTCGCCGCCTATTTCCACACCGGCGGCACCACGGGCATGCCCAAGGTCGCGCAGCACAAGTTTTCCGGTATGGTCTACAACGGCTGGCTGGGGTCCACCCTGCTGTTCAAGCCGAGTGACGTGGTGATCTGCCCCCTGCCCCTGTTCCACGTCTTTGCCTGCTACCCGATCCTGATGTCGATGATCGGCTCCGGCGCGCATGTGGTGTTCCCGACCCCGCAGGGCTATCGCGGCGAGGGCGTGTTCGACAACTTCTGGAAGCTGATCGAACGCTACAAGGTGACCTACATGATCACCGTTCCGACCGCGCTGGCGGCGCTGATGCAGCGCCCGGTGAACGCCGACATCTCGTCCTTGCGCAGCGCATTTTCCGGATCGTCACCGCTGCCGATCGAGCTTTACAACCGCTTCAAGAAGGAAACCGGCATCGACATCATCGAGGGCTACGGGCTGACCGAAGCCACCTGCCTGGT
>JAKQLM010000315.1 GCA_029567145.1 Pseudomonadota bacterium | reverse complement strand
GCCATCGATCTGGTCATAGGCGCGGAATTCGCCGAAATACTTGGTGATCGCCGCCGTCAGCGTCGTCTTGCCGTGGTCAACGTGGCCGATCGTGCCAATGTTGACGTGCGGTTTGTTCCGTTCAAACTTTGCCTTGCCCATTGCGAATTCCGCCTTGTCCAGTAGGGGCCATGTCAGGCCCTTGGTTACACGCGCGGCGACTTAGCCCGCGGCGGCGGGAAATTCAAGCCTGATCGGGGCAATCCGACCGTGCCGCACCACAGCCCTACGGCGCGGGCCACAGGTCCCGTATCCTGGTCTGCGGGCTGAACAGATAGACCGCCGGCAATGAAACTTGGGTTTCGAAGCTGGCGTCGAGATACTGCCTGACGACCAGAAAGCCGGTTTCGGAATCGAACAGGATGCCACAGCCGATGGTGTTCAGGTCTGACACCGTCACGAAACTGTACCCAGCCGGGAGGTCTGCCGGAGGCGGGAAGACCGAAGATCTGAACAAGTCAACCTCATCCCTGGTAAGCGTCGGCCAGCCCCTTCGACCCCCACTTTGCGTTCGCGTTTCGTAGTCGGCGTTCAGGCAAAGGTCGTATTCGGCGACTTGCGGATCGAAGTCCGCCGGATAGACCAGTCCTGCCGGGTGGATCTCGATGTCCCACAGGAACGCTTTGTGCAGGGTGTCCACATAGACGAACCCGTCAGGCGGGGTTGAGAGCATCGCCTCCAGCAAGGACAGCGGGATAAGCGGAACGCGGGAGTCGTTCACCGAACCCGACGCCGCCTTGGCCAACGCAGCGATGGTGCTGATCGCCGAGGCGTAGGCCGCATCCACCATGGGCGCGGGCACCGCCCCATCCATCGGCGGCAGGTCAAGACGCGGGGCGTGAAAGCCAAGAACCGCCGTGGGGTGGATGACACGCAAGTTCATCCAGTATTCCCAGAACGCTACACGACCGTGCATGAAGGCGACAGCGCAGGCGGACAGACAGCTGGCACGCTGCGGTACATAGGTCGCCATCCAGTTGGCGCGGATGATCTCGCCGATCTTCAACCCCTCGGCCAGATTGCCGCCCGGGCTGGTCAGGCAAAGGACGAAGTTGCGGTCGTCATGGTCCTGGCCGGGCAGACGGTCGAGTTCCGCCTGCAGCCGCGCCGCATCGCCTGCGACAATCTCGCCCTCCAGGCTATGCGTGCAGGGCACCGTCCAGATCTGCGGCGGGGACACGGGGTCGGCAGAGAGCGTCTTGATCACGGCAGCGTCGGCCATGTGGCCAGACAGGATTCCAAGGGCCAGAACAGCTAGGCGCATGGCCGGGTCCCTGACAGGACGGCGACCGTCGCCCGGCCCAGGTCCGGCAGGGCGTAGTCCTTGCGCAAACGCTCCAGCGGGGCGCGGTAAAGACACAGCAGGTTCGCCGCATAGTCACCAAGCTGCTGGCGGATGATCGTCCGGTCGCAGATGTCGCTCTGGACACAGGTCGCGATCACGTCCAGCCTCTCGACCAGGCGGATCAAGTCGGTCGAACCCTTGCCGCCGCCCCCGGGAAAGATCTGCGCCAGCGCCAAGGCGTCGATCACCCCGGCGCTGCCCGGCTTGCCGCTGATCTGGGTGACAGGCATCTCCAGCCAGTAGACCTGCAGACGAAGGCGCGTTTCCGTCAGCGAGGCCTCATGGAACTGCTGCAGAAAATCCAGGGCGTTCTGCTCACGTTTCGCATCTGCCTGCCCGCCGTATTCCAGCGCGGCAAAGCCGATGCCAAGAATGACCGACAGGTAGCTGAGAGCCTCCAGCGGCAGCATGTAGGGCTTGAGCCATTTCACTGGCAGGGATCTTTCGGCACCTGAAGCACGGGTGCAGCGGCCACCGGGTCGATCCTTGCCAGGCAGGCAAGCTGCGCCCGGGTGAAAGTGATCACTTCCGCCGGTTGTTCAACGCTGTCGTCGACCGTCTTTACGTCCGAAACGGCAAGGTTCTGGCTGGTCGAGGCCATGATCTTGACCAGGTCGGTTTCCGGACAGGCGGTCAGGAAGATCACCACGGGGTCCAGTCCCGTGGCAAGGTAGGCATCGACATTCTGCAAGAGGCATTGAAAGTGGTCCGCCTTCACGTTCCACAGCCCGGCACTGTCGGCCAGGACGGGTGCGGGCTGGACGCCCAGCCCAAGGCAAAGGCCCAAAGCGATCCTGCAACCTGCCGCACACACCCGGACTTTGACCATGCACCCAACCCCGATCCAACGCCCCAAGGCTGGCATCGGGGTTTTCACCTGTCAAGACGAGCGCTGCCTTACGTAAACCGGTTGTCCCGTGGGAAACCGCGCGGGGCCATCTTGCCGGCGCTGGCGCGGGCGCCTTGCCATTCGGTCAGGTCGGTTTCCGTGCGAGTGCGCCCGGCGGGGTCTTTCCAGGACAGGCCCTCGGCCAGCTGGAAGGTGATCGCGTCGGACAGCCCGCCGTCCTTGTACTTTTGCAACCGGACACCCTTGCCCTTGGCCATTTCCGGCAGCTCGGACACCGGGAAAACCAACATCTTCCGGTTGTCGCCAACCACGGCGACGCTGTCGCCCCGGACCACGGTGCACAGCGCGGTCTTGACCCCGTCGCGCACGGTCAGGACGGCCTTGCCGGCCTTGGTCTGGGCCACCAGTTCTTCGGACGGCACGATGAAGCCATCGCCTGCGGTCGAGGCGACCAGAAGCTTTTCGCCCGGCCGGAAGATCAGAAGGTCGGTGATCCCGGTGTCATTGGCCAGATCGACCATCAGCCGGACGGGTTCGCCCATCCCGCGCCCGCCGGGCAGATTTGCGCCCAGCAGCGTGAAGAACCGGCCGTTTTCGGCCACCAGCAGGATCTTGTCGGTCGTCTCGGCGTGGAAGGCGAAGCGGGGGCCGTCGCCATCCTTGTATTTCTGTTCCTGGCCCAGATCGACGTGACCCTTCATCGCCCGGATCCAGCCCATGCGCGAGCAGATCACCGTGATCGGTTCGCGGTCGATCATCGCCTCGTAGGGGATGTCGGGCGTTTC
>JAKQLM010000267.1 GCA_029567145.1 Pseudomonadota bacterium | reverse complement strand
GTTCCAGCTTGGTCTGGACGGCCTTCACCGCCTCGGGGTCGCGGGCCTTGGGCGGTTTGGCGACGACCTGGCTTATGGGCACGTTCGACGCCTCGACCAGTTTCTGCACGTAGGATTGATAGTCGGGGGATTGCTGGTATTCGGCCAGCCGCGCCTTGGCCCGGTCATGGGCGGCGTCGTGCAGGCGGCGGACCTCGGGGTCCTTTAGCAACTCGGCCATGATTTCGGCGCGGCGGGCGCTGTGGCGGGAGATGGTGAGGTCTTCGACCTCGTTCCGGTCCTGCAGCGACCAGTAGTCGGAATTGTACTTGTCTTTCTTGAGGTTGGCGTTGCCCCGGAACTTGCGCAAGCTGTAGGCGTCCATCGACTTGATGGCGTAGTGGTTGATCTGCGCCCAGTCGTAGCCGACCGTTCGGCGGATGGAACGCCAGCCACGGAACTTGAACCATTCCTCCAAGGGTTTGCCGGAACCGTTCACCCAAAGCACGCTTTCGGGGTAATCGGTGTCCTTGTGCTGCGATTTGATGATCGGGCGGTGCATGCCAAGGCGCAGGTATTTCGGGTCGAACTTGAGCATGGTCTTGGTGCCCCAGCCCTTGTTCCAGAACTCGGGCGCGGCGCGGGTGAACTGGTCGGTGATCGGTGCGCGCGACCAGTCGCGAATGCCGGAAGAACCGAAGATGCGCCAGGTCAGGACCATGGCGCTGGCGTTCATGGCGTTCAGGTCGGCGACGAGGCCGTCCAGCGTGTGCGACGGGTGGTTGATCGCCATGAATTCGTCAGCGTCGAGCACCAGAAGCCAGTCTGAGTTGACGACGATCTCCTCCTCCGCTGCGAGTTTCAGCATCGACGGGTGCGGCTTCATGCCTTCGGGGATGACGTTCTCGCGGTGGTGGACGCCGATGTCCATCGCCTGGAGCCGTTTCAGAAGGGCGTCGGTGCCGTCCGAGCAGTCATTGGTGTAGACCATCACCGACGTAAAGCCGATGGCAAGGTGGTGGGCGACCCATTCCACCACGAAGGGGCCTTCGTCCTTCATGGTGGAAAGGGCGACCAGGGAGCCGTGCGGGCTGGTCTGGCGGGTGAAGTTCATTCTTCCAGCGCGGCGGTGGGGTCGATCTCCAGATGTTCGCACATCCGGGCGATGTAGCTGCCTTTCAGGGGCGGGTTCTTGCGCCACCACGGCCGGGCGGCGTTGGTGTAGATGTGGACGGACAGGGTCGCGTCGGTGAAGTGGCCTTCGACGTTCGAGTGTGGATCGTAGAAAACGTCGTTCAGCTGGAACGGGACGGGGTAAAGCGTGTCGGCGGTCATGGCCTTGTCGATGTCGCCCGTCTTGGTCGCGAAATGGGTAAAGGCCTGTGGGCCGAAGGCGGTGCGTTCGGTCTGGTAGATGCGGACGGCCTTCGGCAGGGAGCGGTCAAGCTTGTCCATCTTGCGTTTCTGCTTGTTGCCCCACCATGCGGGGTAGTCGGGCAGGTTGTAATAGTAGTCCAGAAGGCCGTCGATCAGCGCGCCGGTCTGGGGCATGGCGACGACGCCGCAGTTCAGCGCGCCGCGCATGCCGTGGCCGGCGTAGATGTGCTGCTGATCTTCGGGGAAGGGGCGGTAGCAGTAGGCGTCGCAGTCGATCCAGATCGCGCCGGTCTTCTGGATCATCTTGTAGCGAAAGACGTTGGACAGGAACGAGGCCGAGGTTTCGGCCACGATGGCGCGGTCGATGTCCATGATTTCGGACGCGGGGCGGACCTCTACCCCCTTCGGCACGTTGCGGACGGTGTCGGTGCAATACAGCGTGACCGGGTGGCCCATCACCAGGTGTGACTTCAGGCACAGCTGGTTGACGTAGTGCAGGCTTTCGCCAATCCAGAGCGAGGCGACGGGGCGGCGGTTCAGGTCCATGGTCTTGTCCTTTGGGCGGTCAGAAGCGCCGATCAGAAAACGTGGGCGAAGCGTTCGGGGAGATAGTACAGCTCTTTGCTGCGACCGCCGCCGAAGAAGGTGATCTTGCCCTCGTGCAGATCCTGCTTTGCCTCGACCATCTTGCGGCGGAAGTCGGGCAGTTCGATGTCTTCGCGCACGGGTTTGCCCTTGGCGAGTTTCAGGAATTTCTCAAGGTCGTTGCCCCAGGCCTGGCCCACGTCTTTGAGGTCGCGGTCGCCGGCCATGGTCTTGCGCATGTCCTTGCGGCCTTTCAGCCGTTCGGTGACCATGTCGTAATCGAAGAACCGCAGGTGGATCAGGTAAAGATGCGGGTCCAGGATGCGGGGCTGGTGGCTGTTGGCATGGCCGCCGATGGTAAAGCTGGTTTCCTGCCGCAAGACGCAGGGCTTGGCGTAGTTGGCATTCGCGCGGAACACCCGGCGGCGCGAGAGGATGGGTTGGTCATCCTCCAGCGGTTCGGGTTCGACCTCGGGGTTGTGGACCAGCTCGATCCCGAAGGGGGACAGCGATTTGGGGGCGGTCTTGGGGTTGTCGTAGCGGGCGAGGTAGGTCACGAGGTCGGGCGCGGCGTCGGGGTCGACGATCACCACCTCGTCCACATCACCGACGATTAACCAATTGTAGTACCGCATCATTCCGGCTGAAAACTTGGACATCAACCCCCAGCGCCGCCGGTCCATCCGGTACATGGTGGGGTCGCGCGGCAGGCGAATGACGTTCGCACCTTCGCAGATGCGGTCGTGTTCGGGGTCGCCACCATGCGACAGGATATAGAGGTGCTGGCGGCCAAACTGGCGGCCGTAGTAATCGACCCAGCGCTGCAGGAAGTAATAGTCCTTGTAGGCCATCGTCATGGCCCCGGCCGGCATCTTTGTCGGGTCAAGCGTGGCGGGGGCGTCGG
>JAKQLM010000263.1 GCA_029567145.1 Pseudomonadota bacterium | reverse complement strand
GCCATGCCGGAACTCATCCGCCGCAAGGGCGCCATCGCGGTGACCGCCTCGATTGCCAGCCTCGCCGCGCCCGCCAGCGCCTTTGGCTATACCGTCACCAAACACGCCCAGATCGGCCTCGTCCGCTCCATCGCACGGGATTTCGGTCGTCAGGGCGTGCGCTGCAATGCCGTCTGTCCGGGCTGGGTCACCACCGAAATGGCCGATGCCGAGATGGATGAACTGCAGCGCAGGATGAACCTCGCAACCCGCGACGAAGCCTACCGGCTGGTAACGCGCGACGTGCCGCTTGGCCGTCCGGCCCATCCGGATGACGTTGCGGCGGCCATCGCCTTTCTTTGCTCGTCAGACGCCGCGATGATCACCGGCGCCATCCTCACCGTCGACGGCGGATCAACGATTGTCGATGTCCCCACGCTGGCCTTCGGCTAAGGCGCGCAGCCCGGTCGGCCCACTGCACCGGCCGGGCGGTTGCCCGTCCGGCAGACGCCCCATACACCCCTGACAGACGGGCCATCCTGCTGGCGCTGCGGGCCAAGGGGCGGTTTCACCGAGTTTCCTGCCGGATTCACCGACCGGCCCACCCCACACAACTTGCCAGAAGGTCACGGGTGTTGCCACAACAGGCGCAGGCCCGGGATCGGAAAGCATGAATCTTGAAATCCATGTGCCATGCCCTAAGGTCAGCGCGAACCGCCGGGATCTCCGGCCCGCCTTTGCCCCGCACGGCACGACCTGCTCTTTGACCTCCGTTTCCCGCCCAGATCATTTTTCCCCTGCCTTTCCGGCCCTGCGCAAGATCGCACAACAAGGACCAGCCCCAAATGCCCATCGCCAAGACCCGTCTGACCGTCAGAACCGCTTCTGCCGCCGGTCAAACGCATCGCCGAGGCCTTTATCTGTCCACCTGCGCCATCGCACTCCTGACCGGATCGGCCAGCCTTGCCGACAGCTTCAGCTGTCCCACCCCCAGTTCCGGCGTGGCGCAAACCTGCACGGTCCCTGCAGGCACCACGACAAACGGGGTCTATGTTGATTTCACCGGGGCAGCGGGCACCGACAGCACGAATGGCGGCTTTGGCGGCACCTATACCATCAACAGCAGTGGCACGATCGAGGTTCCGGCAGGCCAGAATGAAGGCCTCTATATCCGGCTCGAAGGCGGCGTCGG
>JAKQLM010000257.1 GCA_029567145.1 Pseudomonadota bacterium | reverse complement strand
ACGCTCAAGTCGATCGGGGCCGAGGTCGGCTACACAACCGGCAACCTGCAGTTCGGTGCCCATGTCGGCCGCACGTCGACTAGCCCGGACATCAACATCGACATCGACAACATCGGCCTGACCGCCAAATACACGCCGATGGAGAATCTGGACCTTGGCGCGGCCTTCCTGCGCGCGACGCTCAGCAGCGGCGGGAATGAAATCGACGTCGACATGCTGGGTCTTGCGGCCGCCTATGACGTCACCGCGCAAGTGTCGGTCTTTGGCGGCGTCAGCCGCACGTCGATCAGCAATGTCGACGCCGACATCACCACGATGGGCCTTGGCGTGGGCTATGACCTGTCGTCGATGACCGGCCTGGCCTCGGTCGTGTCGCTGGAAGTGGCCCGGACCGAGCTTTCGCTTGGTGGCGGCAGCCAGGACCTTGACACGGTCCGTCTGGGCCTGACCTTCCCGCTGGGCGGCAAGGGAACCGAAGCGCCGCTGAACAGCGTCGCCGACTCGATCTTCAACCCGCGCCACGGTGCGGTGAATGCGGCCCTGACCGGCGCATTCTGATCGACCTTGAGCTAACTGGAACGGGCGGCGCATCCCCTGTGCCGCCCGTTTGCCTGTTCAGCACCCGACCAGCCCCCTACCACAGGCAGGCTGCGACCGACCCGTCCTCGCGCCTCAGCCACATCCCTTCGGGCGAGGCGACGAATCCGCGGGCGTCAGCCAGCGCCTTCAACCAGGCGGCTTCACGCGCCATCCGCTCCGGGTCAAGGCAGGCCATTTCGGTCACCGCCAACGGGCTGAACTGCATCCATCCCGCATCCAGGTCCGCCGTCCCGGTGAACCGGTTGCAGCCGGTGGTTCCCTCGACCTTGCCGTCGAAGCTTACCTGAAGGGACAGGCCCGCGCCTTCGGGGACCAGCACACCGTCGATCTCCAAGGGCACCCAGATCACGTCGGTCACACGCCCGACCGAAACCGAGACGCCGGACTCCGGCCCGCCGTCAAAGATCGGTGGCGGGCCGCAGGCCAGCGCCAGCGCGGGCTGCAGGGCAAGGCAGGCGGCAAAGGAAAACGAAAGACAGCTTGGCATCGGCGACATCCTTGATGGTCAGAGCCATCCTGACATCCGCCGTCCCGCCCGCCAAGGCAGGTGCTCCCCACCCAAGAGACGACAAGGGCCGGGGCATCGCGGCCCCGGCCCTTTGGTCATTGAAAGCGCGGAGTCAGTCCTTGAACAGGTCCGGCGCGTACCACGGGCATTGCAGCGCCTCGACCGTGGCCTTGCACTCGGGCGAGTCCAGCCCGGCGGCACATTGCGGCAGTTGCGCCACCCCGTTCTTGCCGCAGCCGGTCACGTCCAGATAGCCGTCGAAGATCATCTTCAGCGCCACATACAGGATCAGCACCAGGCCGATCCAGGCGATCCAGCGATGCCGCGCCAACAGCCGCGCGACAAAGGTCGCGGCAAGGCCCATCAACGCGATGGACAGCACCAGACCAAAGATCAGCACCGTCGGATGCGCATGGGCCGCGCCCGCCACGGCCAGCACGTTGTCCAGGCTCATCGACACGTCGGCGATGACGATCTGGATCGCCGCCTGCATCAGCGTCTTGCGCGGCGCGCGCCCGGCAACCGTGCCATCGGCGTTCAGGTCGCTGTCCGCCAGCGCCTCGACCGCTTCATCGGTCTGGGCGCCGTGGCCTTCGCGCAGTTCGCGGTACATCTTCCAGCAAACCCACAACAGCAGGATGCCCCCGGCCAGAAGCAGCCCCGTGATCCCCAGCAGCGTCGTCGTGATCAGCGCAAAGCCGATGCGCAGCACGGTCGCGGCGGCGATCCCGATCAGGATCGCCTTGTTGCGCTGTTCCTTCGGCAGGCCTGCGGCGGCAAGTCCGATCACGACGGCATTGTCGCCCGCCAGCACCAGGTCGATCATGATGACCTGCCCCAGCGCCGTCAGGCCCGGACCGGTGAAGATTTCGGTAATGATGTCCTGCAGCAAGTTCAAACCCCGTGCGTTGGCGTGGCGCTTCCTTAGTGCGAACAGCCGCCCGCTTCAACCGCCCTTGGCTATTGCGCGCCGGGGGCGGGCAGTCTACGCCCTGCGCCCATGCTGTCCTATCAACACCTTTACCATGCCGGGAACCTGGCCGACGTCCAGAAGCACGCCACGCTTGCCTGGGTGCTGGACTATATGACGGCCAAGGACAAACCGCTCAGCTACATCGAAACCCACGCCGGGCGCGGGGTCTACGATCTTGGCGCGGACGAGGCGCTGAAGACCGGCGAGGCGGCTGCAGGCATCGCGCTGGCCGAAGCGCTGTTCCCGCCGGACCACCCCTACCGGCTGCGGCTGGACGAAACCCGCGCGGGCTATGGGGCGCAGGCCTATCCCGGCTCGCCGTTGATCGCGGCGCTGGGATTGCGCGAGACGGACACGCTGCACCTGGCCGAACTGCATCCGCAGGAATGCGCAGAGTTGCGGGCGGTGGCGGGCGACTGGGGCGCGCATGTCTACCAGCAGGACGGGTTCCAGCTGGCGCAGGCGCTGACGCCGCCGACCCCGCGCCGGGGGCTGATGCTGATCGACCCGTCCTACGAGGTAAAGGCGGACTACGACGCGATCCCGCGCCACCTGGCCAACATCCACCGCAAGTGGAATGTCGGCATCCTGATCCTGTGGTATCCCCTGTTGCGCGGCGGCGCGCATGGCCCGATGCTGCGCGCCCTGGCCGAGACGTTCCCCGACGCCCTGCGCCACGAGGTCCGCTTTCCCCCCGCCCGCGACGGGCACCGGATGGAAGGCTCGGGCCTGTTCATCGTCAACCCGCCCTATGGGCTGGACGCGGAGCTTGCGGCGCTCACATCCCGGTTTGCCCGGCTTTCCAAGCCGCAAGCGAAGCCTTAGGTTGGTCGGATGATCGACATCCTTCGCCGACTTCTGGCCCCCGAACCCGCCCGACTGCCCGAACCCGACGCCCGGCTTGCGCTGGCCGCCCTTCTGGTGCGCATCGCCCGCACCGACGGGCTTTACGCCGCCGAAGAGGTCGAACGGATCGACCGCATCCTGGCGCAGTATCACGGCCTTGGCCCGTTCGAGGCGGCCAAGCTGCGCACCGAGGCCGAGGATCTGGAGCGGAACGCCCCCGACACCGTCCGCTTCACCCGCGCGCTGAAGCTGGCCGTGGCGCTGGAAGATCGGGCCGACCTGATGGCCGCGCTCTGGTCGGTGGTGATCGCCGATGGCCTGCGCGATGCCGAAGAAGACCGCCTGATGCGCATGGTCGCCAGCCTTCTGGGCCTGACCGACGTGGAATCGGCGCAGGCGCGGCAACGGGCGGAACGGCGGGACAGCGCCGAATGATCGCCAGCCTTGGGATGTACGACTTCGGCCCCGCCCAGGCCGCGAACGACCGGCTTTGGGCGGGGATCCGCGACGGCTTGCGGGCACGCGGGATCGACGCGCCCGACGCGCTGACCCGGGGTGAAGCGGCCTATTGGCCCGCCTGGGAAGACCCCCACCTGGTGCTGTCGCAGACCTGCGGCTACCCCTACCGCGCCCGACTGCACAGCAAAGTGACCTATGTCGGCACCCCCGACTACGCAGTCGACGGCTGCCCGCCTGGCCACTACCGCTCCGTCTTCGTCGCCCGCCGCGACGATCCCCGGCAGACCCTGGCCGACTTCGACGGCGCGGCGTTTGCCTATAACGAAGGCCTGTCGCAATCCGGCTGGGCCGCGCCGCAGACCCATGCGGCCGGGCTGGGCCTGTCGCTGCCACCTGCGCTGCAAACCGGCGGGCACCGGCTTTCGGCGCTGGCCGTGGCCGAAGGTCGCGCCGACATTGCCGCGCTGGATGCCGTGACTCACGCCTTGCTGCTGGACGCCGAACCGGCGATGCGCGCGCTGAAGGTTGTCGGCGCGACCGATCCCACGCCCGGCCTGCCCTACATTGCCGCCAAAGGGGCGGACGCGGTCGCCATCTTCGACGCCGTGGCCGCGACGATTGCCGGACTGTCCCCCGCCGACCGCGCCACGCTGCACCTGAAAGGCCTTACCCGTATCCCGACCTCGGCCTATCTTGCGGTGCCCAATCCGCCCTCCCCCGACCAGCTTGCGCTGCGGAACTGACCAGATCGCCCGTCCTCCCCCCGGATTCCGCCCAATTCCACGTTGCAATGGTGCAGATTCCCTGCCCTACTGCCTGATCAGTTGCCCTTGTCCGAAACCAGATGCCGGTCCCTTTGCCAGAACCCTCGCCAGACACCCCCGTCATCGAAATCCGCGACCTGCACAAATGCTATGGTCCGCTCGAGGTGCTGAAAGGCGTCGATCTTGTGGCCCCGCGTGGCCATGTCGTGTCGCTGATCGGCTCCTCCGGGTCCGGCAAATCCACGCTTCTGCGCTGCTGCAACCTGTTGGAGGACAGCCAGCAAGGCGACATCCGCTTTGAAGGCGAGGCGGTGCACTGGAAGGGCCAGGGCCTGAACCGCCACCCCGCCGACCGCGCGCAGGTGACGCGCATCCGCACCAACCTGTCGATGGTGTTCCAGCAGTTCAACCTCTGGTCCCACCTGACCGTCCTGCAAAACGTGATGGAGGCCCCGGTCACCGTCCTCCGCCGCGACCCGCGCGAGGTCGAGGAGAAAGCCCGCCACTACCTGACCAAGGTCGGGATCGGAGAAAAGGCCGACGCCTGGCCCGCGCAACTGTCCGGCGGCCAGCAGCAACGCGCCGCCATCGCCCGCGCCTTGTGCATGGAACCCCGGGCGCTTCTGTTCGACGAACCCACCAGCGCCCTTGACCCAGAACTGGAGCAAGAGGTCGTCCGCGTGATCAAGGCCCTGGCCGACGAAGGCCGCACCATGCTTCTGGTCACCCACGACATGAAGCTGGCCGCCGATTGCAGCGACCACGTCATCTTCCTGCACAAGGGGTTGATCGAGGAACAGGGCCCCCCCGCCAGCCTGTTCGGCAATCCGCAAAGCGACCGTCTGCGCGGATTCCTGTCGGCGACGGCGGCGTGATGACCTGCGCGGGCACCATTGCCGGGATGATGACGGGGCTGGTCCTCGCCTCGTCGCAGCCGGTGGTGATCGGCACCGAAGCGCCGTTCCCGGCATATACCTATGTCGATGAATCCGGCGTGATCTCGGGCTTTGAACGCGACATCATGGACCATATCTGCCAGCGGCAGGCGCTGTCCTGCACCTGGCAACTGGCGAATTTCGACGAATTGATCCCCGGCGTCATGTCGGGCCGTTTCGACATCGTCCTGGGTGGCATGGCGGTGACCGACGACCGGCGGCGGCTGGTCGACTTCACCCAAAGCTACAGCAACTCCGACTCGGAAGAATGGTACATCGGCCGCCCCGGGTCCGCCCCGCCCGCCGCTGCGCTGATCGGGGTGCAATCGGGCACCGTCCACGAAGACCACGCCCGCCGCATGGGCTATGACTACCAAAGCTTTCCGACCGAACCGCAGGTCCTGTCCGCGCTGGTCGCGGGCACGGTCGAGCTTGCGCTCGGCCCCTACAGCACCCGCCTGGACATCCAGGATTTTGTCGATGCCAACGGGCTCGACTTTCTGTACTCGGACATCATCCCGGACGACGGCGTTGCGATGGCTGTCTGTCAGGGCAACACGGACCTGCTTGACAGTCTGAACGCGGCCCTTGATGCCATGCGCGCCGATGGGACACTTGAAACTCTGGAATCCCGCTGGTTCGATTGAACCGGCACAACCATCCACCAAACGGGGAGACTACGGATGAAAAAACTGCTTCTTGCCACCGCGCTGGTCGCGATCTCGGGTGCGGCCTTTGCACAGGACGTCGTGCGTCTGGGCACCGAGGGCGCCTACCCGCCCTTCAACTTCATCAACGACGCAGGCGAAGTCGCCGGCTTCGAGCGTGAGGTTGGCGACGAGCTGTGCAAGCGCGCCGCGCTGACCTGCGAATGGGTCACGAACGAATGGGACAGCATCATCCCGAACCTGCAGTCCGGCAACTATGACGTGATCATCGCCGGGATGAGCATCACTGACGAACGCGACGAAGTCATCGACTTCAGCCAGAACTACTTCCCGCCCGCCGCCAGCGCCTATGTTGCGCTGACCGCCGATGCCGACATCAAGGGCACGGTTTCGGCCCAGGTCTCGACCATCCAGGCGGGCTATGTCGCCGAATCCGGCGCGACCCTGCTGGAATTCGCGACCCCCGACGAAAGCATCGCCGCCGTCCGCAACGGCGAGGCCGTGGCCGTGTTCGCCGACAAGGACTTCCTTGCCCCGATCGTGGCGGAATCGAACGGCGAGCTGACCTTTGTCGGCGAAGAGGTCCAGCTGGGCGGCGGTGTCGGCCTTGGCCTGCGCGAAAGCGATGCCGAGCTGAAGGAAAAGTTCAACGCCGCGATCCAGTCGATGAAGGATGACGGCAGCCTGAACGCGCTGATCGAAAAGCACTTTGGCCCGGAAACGGCAAAGTTCTGATGACGGCAGGGGCGCGGCTTCGGTCGCGCCCCGACTCCGATGTTCGCCGCTTGCGCCGACCCCAAGGCCATTGAGGGCCTGACCTGGCTGACGTGCTACCTGACTTCGGGCAAGCACCTTGATTTCTATTGGTCTTTCGTCGTCGTGCTGGGTCTTCTGGCGATCACCGCCCCCGCCGCCCTGACCATGGGCTTCCTTGGGGCCACCGCCGCGCGCAGCCGGTTCCTGCCGCTCAGCCTTCTGGGCAAGGGTTATGCCGCCATCGTGCGGGGCGTGCCCGACATCGTCTTCTTCCTGTTCTTCGTCATCGCGCTGGATCAGGGTATCGAATACCTGAAAAGCCTTGCCGTCTGCGACGATCCCGGCTGGCCCTGGCAAGGGCTGGAGTTCCGCGTCTGCCAGGAGGCCAAGGTCCCCCTTGGCGCGTCCCCGGCGATCTGGCACCAGGCGTACGGCTTTGGCCTGGCCGTCTTCACCTTTGCCATCGTGTTCGGGGCCTTTGCCGCCAACGTCCTTTATGGCGCGATGGGGGCCGTGCCCAAGGCGCAACTGGAAACGGCCGAGGCTTACGGCATGTCCCACGCCCAGGTCTTCCGCCGCATCCTGGTGCCGCAGATGTGGGTCTATGCCTTGCCCGGCCTGTCGAACCTGTGGATGATCCTGATCAAGGCCACGCCCTTGCTGTTCCTTCTGGGGGTCAAGGACATCGTCTACTGGGCGCGCGAGCTTGGTGGCTCCAAGACGCAGGCCTACGAATACCCGCATTCCGACTGGCGGCTTTGGTATTTCCTTGGGCTCCTGGTGTTCTATCTTTGCTTCACCAAGGTCTCTGAAATCGTCCTGACCCGCCTGTCTGCCCGGCTGTCGCGCGGCCAGGCAACCGCTGCCGGCGAAGCCCAGCGAAAGGCCGCCGCATGACCTGCTGGGAAACCCTTCAGGCCTATGCTTTCCGGTCGATCGGCCTGGGCGAGAACCTCTTGCCCAAGTCCGATTTCACGCTCTGCCAGCAGGTCACCCTGATCGGCTCGGGCCTGATCTGGAACATCTACTTCGGCGTTCTGGCCCTTGGCTTCGGCTTTCTCCTTGCCGTCGGCATCGCGGTCGCCAAATCCTCCAGCCGTGCGGTGATCCGCAAACCGGCCGAATGGTTCGTCTTCGTCTTTCGCGGCTCGCCGCTCTTCATCCAGTTCTTCCTGGCCTACGAGGCGCTGCAGCTTCTGCCCAAGTCCGGCATCAACCTGCTGGGCATCACCGTCGAAACCGCCTGGACCACCCGCGCCTGGGCCGGAGCGCTGTTCGTCCTGTTCCTGAACACCTCGGCCTATGCCGCCGAAATCTTCTTCGGCGCGCTGAAGTCGGTCCCCAAGGGCGATCTTGAGGCGGCCGAGGCCTACGGCATCACCGGCTGGCAAAAGTTCCGCCGCATCCAGTGGCCGACCATGCTGCGTCTGGCCTGGCCCGCCTACACCAACGAGGCGATCTTCCTGTTTCACGCCACGACGCTGGTGTTCTTCAGTGGCTTTCCGGCGTTCCGGCAGATGGGCGATGCGCTGTATTACGCCAACTATTTCGCCGACAAGACCTTCAACCCCTTTGTGCCCTATCCCATCGTCGCCTGCTATTTCATCGCCCTGACCCTGATCGTGACCGGGCTTTTCGCCTTGGTGAACCGCAGGCTGAACCGGCACCTGCCGTCAAATGTGAAAAGCAGAATTCGCTTGCGTCCGCAGATCATCCGATAGTAGGCTACTTTTGATCAAATTATCCGGGCACCCGCCCGGACCCGTGCCAGGACCGACATGGCCGCACCGGGAAGGCGATCGAAACAGGGGAAGGACCAAGGGCATGGTCCGAACCTGCGCATCAGGCGGGCACTTCAGTGTCCGGGGCGCGGGACCGTGCCTTTCCTGAGACAAGATGATGAAAGATTACCTGCGCAAGCACCCCGACGTGCGGACCATCCGCGTGGCCGCCGTCGATCTGAATGGCCAGGCGCGGGGCAAGCGTGTGCCCGCCCGTTTTGCCGACAAGGTGGTGAAGGACGGAACCCGGTTCCCGTTCTCGGTCCTCAACCTTGATATCTGGGGCGAAGACATCGACGACAGCCCGCTGGTCTTTGAACAGGGCGACGCGGACGGCGTGTTGAAGCCGACCGAACGCGGCTTCATGCCGATGCCCTGGCTGGAGGCGCCCACGGCCCTCCTCCCGATCTGGATGTTCCGCGAAAACGGCCAGCCCTATGACGGCGACCCGCGCCACGCGCTTCGCGCCGTGGTCGACCGCTTCAAGGCCAAGGGCCTGACCCCGGTCTGCGCGATGGAGC
>JAKQLM010000169.1 GCA_029567145.1 Pseudomonadota bacterium | reverse complement strand
CGTTTCGGCGAGATCGCCGTGATGAACGAAACCGAGCGCGCCATTCGCACGGCGGTTCAGGCGGCGCAGAAGATGGCGAATGTGCGGGTCGATCATGTGATCGCCTGCTTTTCGGGGGCCGAGCCGCGCAGCTATGGGCTGGCGGGCGAGCTGGAGTTGCAGGACAGCGTCGTGACCGAACAGGACGTCAGCCGCGTGCTGGCCGCCTGCGACGTGCCGGACCTGGGGCAGGGCCGCGAGGTGCTGCACGCCCAGCCGGTGAACTTTGCGCTGGACCATCGCAGCGGCCTTGGCGACCCGCGCGGGCAGATCGGGCATCGGCTGGCCTGCGACATGCACCTGTTGTCGGTGGACGGCGATGTGGTGCAGAACCTGCTGTATTGCATCAAGCGCTGTGACCTTGAATTGGCCGGGATCGCCTCGTCGGCCTATGTCTCGGGCATCTCCTCGCTGGTCGAGGACGAGCAGGAACTGGGCGCGGCCTGCATCGACATGGGCGGCGGCGCGACCGGGCTGTCGATCTTCATCAAGAAGCACATGATCTATGCGGACAGCGTGCGGATGGGCGGGGATCATGTGACCTCGGACATCTCCAAGGGGTTGCAGATCCCGCTGGCGGCGGCAGAGCGGATCAAGACGCGCCACGGCGGGCTGTATGCGACGGGGATGGACGACCGCGAGATGATCGACATCGGCGGCGACAGTGGCGACTGGGAGAAGGACCGGCGGCAGATTTCCCGGACCGAGCTGATCGGCATCATGCGGCCAAGGGTCGAGGAGATCCTGGAGGAAGTGCGCGCCACGCTGGACGCGGCGGGCTTTGACAGCCTGCCCAGCCAGCAGATCGTGTTGACGGGGGGCGGCAGCCAGATTCCGGGGCTGGACGGGTTGGCGACGCGCATCCTTGGGCAGCGCGTCCGTCTTGGTCGCCCCTTGCGCGTGCAGGGACTGCCGCAGGCGGCGACGGGGGCGGCGTTTGCATCGGCCGTGGGGCTGTGCCTGTTCGCGGCGCATCCGCAGGACGAATGGTGGGACTTCGAAATCCCCGCCGAACGCTACCCGGCACGGTCGCTGCGGCGGGCCGTCAAATGGTTCAAGGACAACTGGTGACCACAATATCCTGCCTCAAAGGCGAAATGCCGCTGAAATCAGGGAGAAATCCCCCAGATTTTGCGATCCCGAAGGTTTTTTTGCGTGACGTCTTTCCGGGTTGTGGATAGAATCGGGGATAAGTCGGTGATTTTGCACACAGGACAGGTGTGCGGGCCATCGGAATAAAAACAGGCGGCGGACAAGAAACGGAACGGGCAAACCCATGGCACTCAATCTGACGATGACTTCCGAGCGTGAAGAGCTGAAGCCTCGCATCACCGTCTTCGGTGTTGGCGGGGCAGGCGGCAACGCGGTGAACAACATGATCGACAAGGCGCTGGAAGGCGTCGAGTTCGTCGTGGCGAACACCGATGCGCAGGCCCTGCAGCAAAGCCGGGCCCATGCGCGCATCCAGATGGGTGTGAAGGCGACCGAGGGTCTGGGCGCGGGCGCGCGGCCCACGGTCGGCGCGGCAGCGGCCGAAGAGACGATTGAAGAAATCGTCGATCACCTGGCGGGCGCGCACATGTGCTTCATCACGGCGGGCATGGGCGGCGGCACCGGCACGGGCGCGGCCCCGATCATCGCGCAAGCCGCGCGGGAGCTGGGTGTGCTGACCGTTGGCGTCGTGACCAAGCCCTTCCAGTTCGAGGGCAACAAGCGGATGAAGCAGGCCGAGGACGGCATCGACGCCCTGCAGAAGGTCGTTGACACGCTGATCATCATCCCGAACCAGAACCTGTTCCGGCTGGCGAACGAACGCACCACGTTCACCGAAGCCTTCGCGATGGCGGATGACGTCCTTTATCAGGGCGTCAAGGGCGTGACCGACCTGATGGTCCGTCCGGGCCTGATCAACCTCGACTTCGCCGACGTGCGCGCCGTCATGGACGAGATGGGTAAGGCGATGATGGGCACGGGCGAAGCCAGTGGCGACGACCGGGCGATCCAGGCGGCGGAAAAGGCGATTGCCAACCCGCTTCTGGACGAAATCAGCCTGCACGGCGCGAAGGGTGTCCTGATCAACATCACCGGCGGCCATGACCTGACGCTGTTCGAGCTGGACGAAGCCGCGAACATCATCCGCGAAAAGGTCGATCCGGACGCGAACATCATCGTGGGGTCCACACTGGACACCGGCATGGAAGGCCGCATCCGCGTGTCGGTCGTGGCGACCGGCATCGACGCGTCCTCTGCGCGGCTGGACGTGCCGGTGGCACGCCGGTCGATGGCGGCCCCGCTGACGCTGACCCCCTCGCACCAGACCGAAGCGCCGCGCGCGTCGATCCCGGTCCCGACCCATGCGGCCCCCGCGCCGATGCAGATGTCGATGGCCGATGACGAGGCCGATCTGGACGACGAGCCTGCCGACATGCCGGCGTTCGACGCCATGGCCTCGCGCGCGGGGATGACCGCTGCGGCACCGGCCCCCATGCTGGCCGACGATCTGCCGCCCCCGGCCTATCGCCCCGCGCCCGCGCCGGTGGCGCAGCCGTCGATGATCCGCTCGACCCCGTCGGCAATCGAGGCGGATGCCGGTGACTTTGTCGCCCCGCGTCCGCGCGCGGCGGGCCAGCCCTCGCCCGAGGCTTTGGCCCGGTTGCAGGCGGCTGTTGCGAAACCTGCGGGCGGTGCGGCGAAGTTCGCCCGTCCGGCCCCGGTCGCTGCGGCTCCGGCCCCCGTCGCTGCGACCCCGGTGCAGGCAGGCGCCAAGCCCCGGTTCGGTATCGGATCGCTGATCAACCGCATGGCCGGGCATCTGGAAGCGGGTGGCCAGGCCGCCCCGGCCAGCCGTCCGCAGCCCCCCGTGACCGCCTATGACGACGATCACGACATGGGAACCGACCAGGACCGGATCGAAATCCCGGCCTTCCTGCGCCGCCAGGCCAACTGATCCGGGCGTTGCAGACCTGACTGGACAAGGCCCGGGAGACCGGGCCTTTTCTTTTGTTTTCAGTTGGATGCGAATTGCTTCATCCCTGTTACATACCGTCACAAAGAGTGAGTTGTGATTGGCCCCGCACGCGACTAGCTAAAATGCAACCGGAGACAGGCAACGACCTGCCCCGCATGAGGTTGAGCGAGACGTGCAGAATACCCTGAAATCCCCAGCCCGCTTTACCGGCCTTGGCCTGCACACCGGCCTGCCCGTGCGCATGGTCGTGCACCCGGCGGCGGCGGATCACGGGATCCGCTTTCGCCGCACGGATGTGGCCGACCGGGACGCGCTGGTTCCCGCGCTGTGGGATGCGGTCACGCCGTCGCGGCTGTGCACCGTGGTGGAAAACGCGGATGGCGTTTCGGTGTCGACCATCGAACATGTGATGGCGGCGCTGGCCGGATCGGCGATCCACAACTCCTTGATCGAGATTGACGGGCCGGAAGTGCCGATCCTGGACGGGTCGTCGCTGGCTTTTGTCACCGGCTTTCTGGCCGCCGGGATTGAGGAGCAGGACGCTCCGATCCGGGCGGTTCGGGTGCTGAAGGCGGTCGAAGTGCGGGACGGCGACGCCGTGGCCCGGCTGGAGCCGGCCGACATGCTGGAGATCGATTTCAGCATCGACTTTGCCGATGCGGCGATCGGCGCGCAGTCGCGGGTGCTGAACATGGCCAACGGCGCCTTTGTGCGCGAGCTGTCGGACAGCCGCACCTTCTGCCGCCAGGCGGACGTGGATGCGATGCGCGCGAACGGGCTGGCCCTGGGCGGCACGCTGGAAAACGCAGTTGTGATCGACGGCGACCGGGTGCTGTCCCCGGGTGGGCTGCGGCATCAGGACGAGCCCGTGCGGCACAAGATGCTGGACGCGCTGGGGGATCTGGCGCTGGCGGGCGGGCCGATTCTGGGCCGCTACATCGGTGTGCGGGCCGGTCATGCGCTGACCAACCGGCTGTTGCGGGCCTTGTTCGCGGATCCTTCGGCCTTCCGGCTGGTGGATTGCGGTCCGCAGACCCTGGGCAAGCTGCCGGGCGTCGGTGTGCATGTCGGCGACTTGCCCGCCCGGGCCTGAGCAGTTCGTTACAAATTGTCCTGCGGGGCGAAAGTCACGAAAGGCGTTTTGCGCCCCGGATTTTTCTGTGCTAGGACGGGCCAAAGACGGGGCAAATCGCCCGGGACATGCGCAGGTTGGACGGCAGGTTGGGTAGGCAAAGAATGTCAGGCAGGCGGCCCGGCGCAGGGTTTCTTTCGGTAGCGCTTCTGACGGTCGTTCTGGCCGGCTGCTCTGGCGGTAGCCGGGAGCGGGCGCTTGACACCTATACCGCCGAAGAAATCTTCAAGAAGGGCGAGCTGGAGCTTGAAACCGGCAAGCGGCCCAAGGACGCGCTGATCTACTTCCAGGAAGTGGAACGGCTGTATCCCTATACCGAATACGCCAAGCGCGCGCTGATCATGCAGGCCTATACCCACCACAAGGCCAAGGATTACCCCGAGGCGCGGGATGCTGCCCAGCGGTTCCTGGACTTTTACCCCGGGGACGAGGACGCGCCCTATGCGCTGTATTTGATGGCGCTGTCCTACTACGACCAGATCGACGATGTGGGTCGCGACCAGGGCATCACCTTCCAGGCCCTCAAGGGCATGCGTGACGTGATCGAGACCTATCCCGACAGCGAATACGCCCGGTCGGCGATCCTGAAGTTCGACCTGGCCTTCGACCAGCTTGCCGCGAAAGAGATGGAGGTCGGTCGCTATTATCTGAAGCGCCGCCACTATGCCGCCGCGATCAACCGGTTCCGCGTCGTGGTGCAGGATTTCCAGACCACGACCCATACCGCCGAGGCGCTGCACCGGCTGGTGGAGTGCTATGTCGGCCTGGGCCTGAACGACGAGGCGCAGACGGCCGGGGCGATCCTGGGCTTCAACTACCAAAGCTCGCCGTTCTACGACGACACGTTCCGCCTGCTGCAGGGCCGGGGTCTGTCGCCGGAGGCCAAGGGCGAAAGCTGGCTGCGCACGGTCTATCGCCAGATGGTGCGGGGCGAGTGGTTGTAGGGATGGTGGGTGGTATCACCCACCTTACGCGTGCGCTTCATGCTGCGTAGTCTGGACATCCGCGATGTGTTGATCATCGACCGGCTAAGCCTGGAGCTTGGGCCGGGCCTGAACGTGCTGACCGGCGAAACCGGGGCCGGCAAGTCGATCCTGCTGGACGCTCTGGGCTTTGTGCTGGGCTGGCGCGGCCGGGCCGAACTGGTGCGCCAGGGCGCAGCACAGGGCGAGGTGACGGCGGTCTTCGACCTTCCCCCCGGCCACCGGGCCCGCGCCGTGCTGGACGCGGCGGGAATCGAGCCCGAGGACGAGCTGTTCCTGCGCCGGATCAACGCTGCCGATGGCCGCAAGACTGCGTTCGTCAACGACCGGCGCGTGTCGGGCGAGGTGCTGCGCGACCTGTCGGACCTGCTGGTCGAACTGCACGGCCAGCACGACGACCGGGGGCTTCTGAACCCTCGGGGGCACCGGGCGCTGCTGGACGCCTTTGCCGGGCTGGACCTTGGCGGTCTGCGCGCGGCCTGGGCCTCGCAACGCCTGGCGCGGCAGGCGCTGGCCGAGGCCGAGGGAACTTTGGCCCGGGCGGCGGCAGAAGAGGACTTTCTGCGCCATGCCGTCGCCGAACTGGACAAGCTGAACCCCGAACCGGGCGAGGATGCGGCGCTGGACGCCCGCCGTCGGCTGATGCAGGGCGCGGGGCGGATCCGTGAGGATGTGGCCAAGGCGCTGGCCGCGGTGTCCGAGGACGGAGCCGAGGGGCGGATGCGCGACGCCTTGCGCTGGCTGGACGGCGCTGCCGACAAGGCCGAGGGTCAGCTGGACGCTGCGATGGCGGCGCTGAACCGGGCGCTGATTGAACTGGGCGAGGCGCAGGCAGGGGTCGAACGCGCGCTGGACGTGCTGGATTTCGATCCGGGCGAGCTGGAGCGGGTCGAGGAACGGCTGTTCGCGATCCGGGCGCTGGCGCGCAAGCATGGGGTGCTGGCGGACGATCTGGGCAGCTTTGCCGGGGATCTGCGCGCGCGGCTGGCGGCGATCGACGGCGGGGCTGCGGGCATCGCGCGGCTGCAAAAGGCGGTGGCCGAGGCCGAGACGGCCTTTGCCACCGAAGCGGCCCGCGTCACAACCGCCCGGCGCGCGGCGGCGGTCCGGCTGGACGCGGCGATGGCGGCGGAACTGGCACCGCTGAAGATGGAACGCGCGGTCTTTGCGACCGAGATCAGCGGCGGAGAGCCGGGGCCGGAGGGCGTGGATGCGGTGACCTTTACCGTCGCGACCAACCCCGGGGCCCCTGCGGGGGCGCTGAACCGCATCGCCTCGGGCGGGGAGTTGAGCCGATTTCTGCTGGCGTTGAAGGTCTGTCTGACCGGCGACAGCCCGGGCCTGACGCTGATCTTTGACGAAATCGACCGCGGTGTCGGCGGGGCCACGGCGGATGCGGTCGGGCGGCGGTTGAAGGCGCTGGCGCAGGGGGCGCAGGTGCTGGTGGTGACGCACTCGCCGCAGGTCGCGGCCTTTGGCGCGCGGCATTGGCGGGTGGAAAAGCGGGTGACGGGCGAGCAGACCCTGTCGACGGTGGTGGCTCTGGACGCGGACGCCCGGGTCGAAGAGATCGCCCGCATGCTGGCCGGCGACACGGTGACAGAGGCGGCGCGCGCCGCCGCACGGGCGTTGCTGGTGCCCTAAAGCGGGGCGCAGGCCAGGGCCAGCCAGTCACGGGCCACAGCCGACACCCGCGCCGTCAGGCGGTCCTGCACGGCGGCATGATAGGCGTTCAGCCAGTCGCGTTCGCCGGGGGCCAGCCGGTCCCGCAGCACCAGCCGCCGGTCGAAGGGCGCAAAGGTCAGCGTCTCGAACGCCAGCTGCGCGCGGTTGTCGCCCAGGGCGGGGGCCGGTTCGACGACGATCAGGTTCTCCAGCCGGATGCCAAAGGCACCTTCGCGGTAGTAGCCGGGTTCGTTCGACAGGATCATCCCGGGGTCCAGCGGCACCTCGGAGAGGCGGCTGATGCGTTGCGGGCCTTCGTGGACCGACAGGAAAGCGCCGACGCCATGCCCGGTGCCGTGGTCATAATCCTGCCCGGCCAGCCAGAGCGGATAGCGCGCCAGCGCGTCGATGTCGCGCCCGGCCAGGCCCTTGGGGAACCGCACGCGGCTGATGGCGATCAGGCCCTGCAACACGCGGGTATAGGCCTCGCGCGCTTCGTCGCCGGGGTCGCCGATGGCGATGGTCCGGGTGATGTCGGTGGTGCCGTCCGGGTACTGCCCGCCCGAATCGACCAGCAAAAGCTCATCCTGGCGGATCGGGCGGTTGGTCTCTTCGGTCACCCGGTAATGGATGATCGCCCCGTTCGGGCCCGCGCCGCTGATCGTGTCGAAACTGATGTCATGCAGCGCATTCGTCGCGCGGCGGAAGCCTTCCAGCGCCTGCACGACGCTGATTTCGGTCAGCTGGCCGCGCGGAGCCTGATCGTCCAGCCAGCACAGGAATTCGACCATCGCCGCGCCGTCGCGCAGATGCGCCTCGCGGGTGGCGGCGATTTCAGTGGGGTTCTTGCGGGCCTTCGGCAGCTTGCAGGGATCGTCGCCCCAGCTGACCGCGACCCCTGCTGCCGCCAACAGGTCCGACACCGCCAGCGGGGCCGTGGTCTTGTCGACGCGGACCGGCCCGGTCAGCCGTGCCAGCGCCTGCGCAAAGACATCGGGGACGTGAAGGGCAACGTCGGTGCCCAGATGCACGCGCACCGTGTCGTCGTATTTCGCGGGCGCGGAGAAGAGGTCGACCCGGCCGTCGGCATGCAGGATCGCAAAGCCATGCACGACCGGGTTCTTCGGCACATCCGCGCCCCGGATGTTCAAAAGCCAGCACAGCGAATCCGGCAGGGTCAGGACCGCCGCGGTCTGCCCGGAGGTGCGCAGGTCCTGACCCAGGCGGGCGCGCTTGTCGGCGTGGCTTTCACCCGCCAGACTGTCGGGATGCAGAAAGACCTTGCCCAAGGGGCCGGGAGGTTGATCCGACCAGATCGCATCAACCGGATTTCTGTCGAAACGGCATAGGGTTACGCTCGCTCCTTCAAGTATGGTCTCAAGTTTCGCGATCTCGTCCGTCGTGTGCAGCCAGGGATCAAAGCCGATCCGACCGCTGGCCAGTCGGTCCCGAATCCAGTCGCCTGGCCGGGTTTCGGGCCAGGGCACCGGGGTGAAATGACCGAGGTCGACCTGCGCCTTGACCTGGGTGCGGTAGCGTCCGTCGATGAACACCCCCGCGACCTTGGGCAGGACGATGCAGAACCCGGCGGACCCGGTGAAGCCGGTCAGCCATTGCAGCCGTTCATCCCGGCCCGCAACATATTCGCCCTGATGAGCGTCGGCGCGGGGCACGAGGCAGCCGTCCAACCCCATCTCGGCTAGCTGTGCCCGCAGGGCTGCCAGTCGAGGTGGCCCCTGATCGGGTGAGGAATGGCTGTCAAAGGTCTGAAACATCGGGCTTTTCCCTGATCCCTGGCGGCCTAGCCCGCCCGCCGCATCCCCAGCGCCCGGGCGCGTTTCTTCGGGTCCACCTCGAACAGGGCGGCCAGCTGCTCGGTCATTGCGCCCGCCAGCTGTTCGACATCGGTGATCGTCACCGCGCGCTGATAGTAGCGCGTCACGTCATGGCCGATGCCGATGGCGATCAGCTCCACCGCCCGCCGCCGTTCGACCATCGCGATCACGTCGCGCAGGTGTTTTTCCAGGTAATTCGCGGGGTTGACGGACAAAGTTGAGTCGTCCACCGGCGCACCATCGCTGATCACCATCATGATGCGGCGCGATTCCGGCCGGGCCATCGCGCGCCGGTGCGCCCATTCCAGCGCCTCGCCGTCGATGTTTTCCTTCAAGAGCCCCTCTTTCATCATCAGCCCCAGGTTCGGCCGGACCCGCCGCCAGGGCGCATCGGCCGACTTGTAGATGATGTGGCGCAGGTCGTTCAGCCGCCCCGGCATCTGCGGGCGACCTTGCGCCAGCCAGCGTTCGCGCGACTGACCGCCCTTCCAGGCGCGGGTGGTGAAGCCCAGAATCTCGACCTTGACCGAACAGCGTTCCAGCGTGCGGGCCAGCACGTCAGCACAGATCGCCGCGATGCTGATCGGACGCCCGCGCATCGAGCCGGAGTTGTCCAGCAGAAGCGTCACGCAGGTGTCGCGAAACTCGGTGTCCTTTTCCTGCTTGAACGACAGCGGAGTCGTCGGGTTCGCCACGACACGCGCCAGACGGCCCGCGTCCAGCGTGCCTTCCTCCAGGTCGAAGTCCCAGCTGCGATTCTGCTGCGCCTGCAGGCGACGCTGCAGCTTGTTCGCCAGACGGCTGACGGCCCCTTTCAGCGGTTCAAGCTGCTGGTCCAGATAGGCGCGCAGGCGTTCCAGTTCGGCCGGTTCCGCCAGATCCTCGGCCTTGATTTCCTCATCGAAATCCGTGGTATAGACGGTGTAGTTCGGGTCCGCGTCCGAATAGGGCGCAGGGGGTGGCGGCTCTAGCGGGGCCTCGCCTTCGGGCAGTTCCGCCTCGTCGCCCTGTTCCATGTCGGCGCTGTCTTCCATCGTGACCTGCGCCTGGGACTGGTCCAGCTGTTCTTCCTGGCTCCGCTCGGGCGTGGCTTCGGTGTCGTCGCCTTCCTCTTGCTCTTCGCCTGCCGTGTCGGGGCTGTCTTCGTCCTGTTCGGCCTGGTCGTCGCCGACATCTTCGGGCGCGTCGGGGTCGTCGCCCAGCTGGTCGCCATAGCCAAGATCGGCGATCACCTTGCGCGCCAGCCGGGCAAAGGCCGCCTGGTCGCCAAGCACATGGTCCAAGTTCGACAGGGTGTCGCCGGCCTGTTCCTCGACAAAGCCGCGCCACAGGTCTGCGACATGCGCCGCCGATTTCGGCAACTCACGCCCGGTCGCCAGTTGCCGCACCAGATAGCCCGCCGCGACCGGAAGCGGCACTTCCGAGGCCTGGGTGACCTGGCCATAGCCCTTGCGGTCGGCCTCGTGGGCGATCTTGGCGTCGATGTTCCCGGCGGTTCCGGGCATGGCGATGGCGCCCACCGCTTCGCAGCGGGCGTTTTCCATCGCGTCATAGATTTCGCGCGCCAGCGGGCCGGTCGGCGCATAGCGGGCCGCGACACCGTCGTCGTGATAGCGGCGCCGCAGCGCAAAGGCATCGGCCGTGCCGCGCGCCAAGAGCACCTCGTCGCGGGTCATGCGGCGGCTGACCTGCGGCAGTCGCACGCCTTCCTTGGACATGCCCGCAGGATCGACGGAATAGGTCACCGTCATCTCCGGGTCATCCGCCATGGTGCGGGTGGCCTCGGCCAGGGCTTTCTTGAACGGGTCGGCGGGGTTGTCGCTGGGCTTGGTCATGGGCTTAGGTAAAGCACTCGCCGCTGCCTTCGGCAAGCGCCCCCGTGCGCCTTTGCACAGGTCCGGCGCGGGAGTGCGGACTTGGCAGCGCCCCCCTTGCCGCCAGATAACAGGGACCGAATTCACATCCAGCCAAGGAAGCAACCAATGGCCAATCCGAAAATCGCGATCATCGTGTCGTCGACCCGCCCGACCCGTTTTGCCGACATCCCGACCGCCTGGATCAAGGCCAAGGCCGAAGCCCGCGGTGACGTGGATGTCGAGGTCGTGGACCTGCGCGACTATGTCATGCCCTTCTTCGCCGAGGTGGCGTCGAACGCCTGGGCCCCGACCCAGGACCCGACCGCCGTCAAGTGGCAGAAGAAGATCGCCGAGTTCGACGGCTATATCTTCGTTCTGGCCGAGTACAACCGGTCGATCACCGGGGCGCTGAAGAACGCGCTGGACCAGGCCAACGTCGAGTGGAACAAAAAGCCGATGGGTGCCGTGGGCTACGGGTCGACCGGGGCCACCAACGCCATCGGCCACCTGCAGAACATCGCGGTTGAATTGCAGATGGTGTCGGTGCGCAACAACGTCCGCATCGGCGGGTCCGACTTCTTCAAGGTTCACCCCGGCTTTGGCGGCACGGGCAATCTGGCCGACATCGAGGCCGGCATCGCCCCGGCGGCGGCTGGGCTTCTGGACGATATCGTCTGGTGGGCCAAGGCGACCAAAGCCGCGCGCGGCTAAGCCTTTGGGCTAGCTGAGGATCATCGCACGACAGGTGGCGGCCAGGGCTTCGGCTCTGGCCGCTGCCGTTTCGGCAAGGCGCGGGTCCTGCGCGAACCGGGCCTGATGCAACAGGCCGCGCTGGGCCACCTTGGCGTCGATTCGCCAGGCCATGACCTGCCGCCCGGCCCCGTTGGGCATCGAGGCGTCGATCAGCGAGACCACGGCGGCAAGGTCTTTGGCCGTCTGGTCCGAGGCGGGGCCGTCGAACATCCACTGGTCTTCCATCAGGGCCGACAGCCGCCCGGCGCAGACTGCAAAGTCGCGCAACAGCGGATCGGCGGCTGCGGGGGGCGTCGCAACCCCGAGCACAACCCCGAGCACAAGGACGGACAGAAATGTTTCCAAACCGCGCGGCATTCGGGCATTGGGCTGCAGAAACCGCACTTTTTCAAGGCGGAATGAAAACCCGTAAGCCGTCCCGAAATGAAAAGGCCGCCCCGAAGGACGGCCCCTGTCCCGACGGTATCCGGGCTTACTTCATCGCCATCGAGGCCGCCGATTCCGGCAGTTCCTCGGCAAAGCAGCGCTGGTAGAACTCGGCGACGGTCTGGCGCTCCAACTCGTCGCACTTGTTCAGGAAGGTCAGCCGGAAGGCATAGCCGACATTGCGGAAGATCTCGGCGTTCTGCGCCCAGTTCAGGACCGTCCGGGGCGACATCACCGTGGACAGATCGCCGTTCATGAAGGCCGTCCGCGTCAGGTCGGCGACGGTCACCATCTGGCTGATCGTCTTGCGTCCTTTTTCCGTGTTGTAATGCGCGTTCTTGGCCAGGATGATTGCGGCCTCGGCATCATGCGACAGGTAGTTCAGGGTCGCGACCAGGGACCAGCGGTCCATCTGGGCCTGGTTGATCTGCTGGGTGCCGTGGTAAAGCCCGGTCGTATCACCCAGCCCCACGGTGTTCGACGTCGCAAACAGGCGGAAGGACGGGTGCGGGGTGATGATCTCGTTCTGGTCCAGAAGCGTCAGCTTGCCGTCATGCTCCAGCACGCGCTGGATCACGAACATGACATCGGCCCGGCCCGCGTCGTATTCGTCGAACACGATGGCGACGGGGTTGCGCAAAGCCCAGGGCAGGATGCCTTCGTGGAATTCGGTGACCTGCTTGCCGTCGCGCAGCTTGATCGCGTCCTTGCCGATCAGGTCGATCCGGCTGATGTGGCTGTCAAGGTTGACCCGGACGGTGGGCCAGTTCAGCCGCGCGCCGACCTGTTCGATATGGGTCGATTTGCCGGTGCCGTGATAGCCCTGGATCATCACGCGGCGGTTATAGGCAAAGCCCGCAAGGATCGCCAAAGTGGTGTCCGGATCGAACTTGTAGGTCGTGTCGATCTCGGGCACGCGGTCGGTCCGCTCGGCAAAGCCCTTGACGCGCATGTCGGTGTCGATCCCGAACACATCGCGGACCGAGATTTCTTCGGTCGGTTTCATCACCTGGTCCAGCATCGCCTGAGGTCCATCGCTTGCCGCCGCACCCCATGCGCGACGCCCGCCATCCTTGGAACATAACGCGGGGGGGTTCAAGGGGAAGGCGGCACTTCGCAATTGCGTGACCTGGCAACTTCCCGCTTCGGTCCGGCGTAGATGCTGCCGTACCTTGCGCAAAACCATAGGGGGCGACAGCCATGCACCGCCGACTGTTCCTGCTGACCACCGCCGCCCTGCTGGCCGCGCCGATGGCCCGGGCCGAGACGTTCGAGATCACCCTGACCGAAGCCGAATGGCGGGCCAGGCTGGGCGATCTTGCCTATCGCGTCCTGCGCGAAGAAGAGACCGAGCGCCCCGGCACCAGTCGCCTGAACGACGAAAAGCGCGCCGGGACCTATTTCTGCGGCGGCTGCGATCTGCCCGCCTTCGCGTCGGACACCAAGTATGACAGCGGCACCGGCTGGCCTTCGTTCTGGGAGCCCTTGCCGAATGCGGTCGGCACCCGTGAGGATGGCGGTCTGTTCGGCGCGCGAACCGAGGTGCATTGCCGCCGCTGCGGCGGGCATTTCGGTCATGTGTTCCCCGATGGGCCAGAGCCGACGGGCCTGCGCTATTGCATGAACGGCGCGGCGCTGGTGTTTCGGGCGGCCTAGCATCTGCGCAAGCCCTGCACGACTGCTGCGACAGAGTTGCTCAAGGGCGGGGCCAGGATGATCCGGCACCTTCAGGGATCAGGATCATATGCCGATATCACACCGCGCCGCCGCCGCAACCCTTTGCGCCATCTCGGGTTTTGCCGTCATTCTGACCATGGGGGTCAAGCCGTCCTCGGCGGACGGGGCGCTGTTCGTCGGCTTTGCCACGGGCGGAGCGGCGCTAGGCGGGGTCGCCACGGCGCCGCTTTTCGGGTGGCCCGGCCGGAACGGAGTTGTCCTAGCCGCGCTTGGCGCGGTCGCAGCCACGGCGCTGGGGGCGGCGCTGGCCGGGTTTGCGATCGGGCTTCCCTCGGGGCTGGCCGGGGCCGGGCTGGTCTACGGCCCGGTCACCGTTGGCGCGGCGCTTGTGACGTCGCCGGTCGTGCTGGCGGCCTGGGTCCTGACGATGGCCTGCGCGCATCAAGGCATGGCGCAGATGCGGCGCGTGGACAGCCTGCCCGACTAAGCGCTATTCGCGGAAGAACCGGCTGTCCTTCAGCTGGTCCCAGGCCCAGACCACCTCTTGCAGCCGATCCTCGTCCCGACGGTCGCCGCCGTTCATGTCGGGGTGCAGATCCTTGACCAGAGTCTTGTATTGCTTGCGGATTTCCGTCTTGGTCCAGGTGTCGCGGGCGTCCAGGATCTCGATCGCCTTGCGCTCGGTCGGGGGCAGTTTCCGCGTCGCGGTCGAGGCCGGGCGCCCGGGGTTCTGCGTCGCTTTCTCGCCCAGAAGCGCCATCGGGTCGTTCACCCCCAGCCGCGCCCAGGCATTGCCGTCCCCGATCCGGCTGAAGGGCTTGGTCTCGCGTTCCCAGACCCGGTCCTTGTCCAGGAATTTCTGGAATTCTTCGTCCGAGGTGCCGTTGAAGAAGTTCCACTTCAGGTTGTATTCGCGGATGTGGTCCTTGCAGAACCAGAAGAACTCATCAAGCAGGTCAGGCGATTTCGGCGCGCGATAGGCCGCCTGCAGCTTGCAGCCGGGGTAATCGCACGGCCGTTCCGCGGTCTCGAACGCCCCGGACATGCCACGACGGCCCGTTTTCTTGCGCTTTTTGTCGGCGGCGGCACTCAGGTTGAATTCAAAGGGCGGACGACTGGTCATGTAAAGCGGCCTTTCCGACTCGGGGCCACGAGTTTAGGGGTTTTCCCGGCGGATTGAAGGGGGCAGGGCTGACATGGGCGTGAAAGACGACATCGAAGAGCGGTTGACGGCGGCCTTTGCGCCCAGCGTGCTGGAGGTGGTGAACGAAAGCCACAAGCACGCCGGGCATTCGGGCGATGACGGGTCGGGGGCCAGCCACTTCCGCATCACGATTCGCGCGGCGGCGTTTCAGCCGATGACGCGGATCGCCAGGCACCGGGCGGTGCAGGCCGCGCTGGGCGACCTGAACCAGCGCATCCACGCCATCGCGCTGGACATCGGCTAGGCCGAAGCCCGTCTGCACATTTGCTCTTTTGCAAATACTCTCTGGGGGTTTGGGGGGCGAAGCGCCCCCAATGACCGAGCCGTTGCGCACTCTTCGCGCACAAGGCGAGACAAAAGAAGTGCGGCGTCAGCCGCTCATTATAGCCGATGTCGGTCAGAAAGGCCCGATTGGCCTGTGCGTCACGCGGCTGGCCGCGCCGGGTGATGTGCCATTCGTCGATCTCTGCCCTGGGGGATAGGGGTAAGGTCGAGCGGCCCTGGATTATCTTGAGAATCCGAAAGTCACTTGTCTGGAAGCTGGAAGAATAAACTTAGCCATATGGCGAAGTAATGGCTTGCCATGCCGCTGTGGCGATGATACTTAGCGATATGGCTAAATATGATCCCGACCTGTCGCTGCTGTTCCACGCCCTGTCCGATCCGACGCGGCGGATGATGCTGTCGCGACTGGCCAAGGGGCCTGCTGCGGTGACCGAACTTGCCGATCCGACAGGGCTGCGGCTGCCGACGATCATGCGGCACCTGTCGGTGCTGGAGGAGGCGGGGCTGGTCCGCACGCAAAAGGACGGCCGCGTGCGGTCCTGCGCCTTCCAGCCGCAAGCGCTGCAGCCGATGCGCGACTGGCTGGAGGAGCAGCGCGCGATCTGGGAAGGGCGTCTGGACCGGCTGGACGACTATGTGACGAAACTGATGAAGGAACGTGAAAGATGACGACCGATCTGGACCCCGAAACCGACCTCAGCTTTACCCGGACTCTGGCCGTGCCGCGCCAGTTGGTCTGGGAATGCTGGACCCAGCCGAGACACATCCCGCATTTCTTCATCCCGGCGCCACACAAGGTGACGGCTGTCGAGATCGACCTGCGGGTCGGGGGGCGGTTCAATACGACCTTCGATGTCGAGGGCAACCTGATGGACAACAAGGGCGTCTATCTGGAGGTGGTGCCGGGCGAAAAGCTGGTTTTCACCGACACCTATACCGAAGGCTGGAAGCCCGCGCCCGAGCCGTTCATGACTGCGATCCTGCTGCTGTCCGACGCCAAGGGGGGAGGCACGACCTATACCGCCATCGCCCGGCACCGGAACTCCGACACCCGCAAGGCACATGAGGACATGGGCTTTTTCGACGGCTGGGGCACGGTGGTGACCCAGTTGGAGGCCTATGCCAAGGGGCTGAAATGATGGATATTTCCGACCGCACGATGACCCTGGAACGGGTGATCAAGGCCCCGGTGGAGGTGGTCTGGGGTGCCTGGATCAACCCAGTCGCGCTGCCGCAATGGTGGGGGCCAGAGGGGTTTTCCTGCCGCACCAAGCGGATCGACCTGCGCACCGGGGGCGAGTGGGTGTTCGACATGATCGGGCCGGATGGCAAGGTCTGGCCGAACCATCACCGCTATGGGCTGGTGCAGCCCACGGCCCGGGTGGAATACACGCTGCACTGGGGCGAAGACGGGCCGAAACATGCGGATGCGTCAGTCGCGTTCACCGATCTGGGCGGCACGACAAGGGTTACGTTGGCGATGATCTTCGCCTCGGCGCAAGAGTATGAGGACGCCAAGGGCTTTGGCGCGGTGGAGCTGGGCCTGCAGACCCTGGGCAAGCTGGCGCGGTTTGTCGGAGCCGATTAGCCGACCATCCCGGTTTCCGCGGGATGAATGCGACAGGTGAAGATGACGGCGGGCCTTTGACAGGGTCCGCCGTCAAGCTGTTGGGAACGCTGTGGTAATCCGGGCCGAACCGGGTTGATGGGCTGTCTTTGACCCGTCTTTCTGCTGTCTTCCTTCCGTCTCTACGCGCGCTGGGATGCCGGAGCGTTAACCATTCGCCGCGACTTAGAACAATGACAGCTGGTCCCCGGCGCGGGGCGGCCGCTGGAAGAGATCGCAGCGCAGGGGCGGCAGGCCGCTGTCCAGGCCCAGCCGCCTGCGGGCGAGGTCGGCGCGGCGGTGGATCAGGTCCGCCCACAGGCCCTGACCGCGCATGCGCGTGCCAAAGGCCGGGTCATAGTCGCGCCCGCCGTGCAGTTCACGCACCCGGCCCATGACGCGGGCGGCGCGGTCGGGGAAGGTCGCTTCGAGCCACTCTCGAAACAGGGTTGCGACTTCCAGCGGCAGGCGCAGCGGGATCGAGTTGGCATAGGTCGCCCCGGCATCGCGGCCTGCTTGCAGGATCCCTTCAAGCTCGTGATCCGTCAGCGCCGGGATCAGGGGCGAGACCTGGATGCGAACCGGGATGCCGGCGCGGGCCAGCCGTTCGATCATCTGCAACCGACGGCGCGGGGCAGGGGCGCGGGGTTCCATCTTGCGGGCAAGCGCGTCGTCCAGCGTGGTGACGCTGATCGACACGGCGGCAAGGCCCTGGGCGGCCAGTGGCGCGATCAGGTCGATGTCACGCTCGACCGTGGTGCCGCGCGTGGTGATCCAGACCGGATGGCGAAAGTCCGACAGCACCTGCAGGATCGGGCGCATCAGGATGTGGTCGCGTTCGATGGGCTGATAAGGGTCGGTGTTGGTGCCGATGGCGATGGGCTGGACGGCATAGGCGGGCTTGCGGAGTTCGGCGTCCAGCACGGCGGCGATGCCGGGGCGGGCGATCAGGCGGGTTTCGAAGTCCACGCCGGGGGACAGGTTCAGATAGGCATGCGTCGGGCGGGCGTAGCAGTAGACGCACCCATGTTCGCAGCCCCGGTAGGGATTGATCGACCGGTCAAACGGCAGGTCGGGCGAGCGGTTGTAAGTGATCGCAGAGCGGGGGCGTTCAAGGCGAACCTCGGTTCGGACAAGCTGGTCCTCCTCCACCAGGTCCCAGCCGTCGTCATAGGCTTCCCGGCTGGTCGGTTCAAACCGTCCGGTGCGGTTGCTGTCGACCCCGCGTCCGCGCAGGCGCTGGCCGGGAAGAAGGCTGTCGGTCATGCGGCAAATCTAGAACGAAAGAGGAACAACTACCACAACTTTCGCATCCGCGACGGCTTTCTGTCGGCTTTCATCCGGTGTATGTCGTTTGTCGGAAAGTGGATGCGTCGCTTTGGCATCATCCACGCGAGAAGACCCCCTCCTTGGAGCGTGCGCCATGGCCGACGACGACATCATCCTTTCCGACCTTTCGGACGACGAACTTGTGCTGCAGATGCACGACGACCTGTACGACGGCCTGAAAGAAGAGATCGAGGATGGCGTCAACATCCTGATCGAACGCGGCTGGACGCCCTATGACGTGCTGACCAAGGCACTGGTCGCGGGCATGACGATCGTCGGCGCCGACTTCCGCGACGGCATCCTGTTCGTGCCCGAGGTTCTGCTGGCCGCCAACGCGATGAAGGCCGGGATGTTCATCCTGAAGCCGCTTCTGGTGGAAACCGGCGCGCCGCGGATGGGCAAGATGGTGATCGGCACGGTCAAGGGCGACATCCACGACATCGGCAAGAACCTGGTCGCGATGATGATGGAAGGCGCCGGGTTCGAGGTGAAGGACCTTGGCATCAACAACAGCGTCGAGAAGTATCTTGAGGCGCTGGACGCCGAAAAGCCCGATATCCTGGGGATGTCGGCGCTGTTGACCACGACGATGCCCTACATGAAGGTCGTGATCGACACGATGAAGGAAAAGGGCATGCGCGAGGATTACATCGTGTTGGTCGGCGGGGCCCCCCTGAACGAGGAATTCGGCAAGGCGATCGGCGCGGATGCCTATTGCCGCGATGCCGCCGTGGCGGTGGAAACCGCAAAGGCCTGGGTCGCGCGCAAGCACAACCAGCTGAACGCCTGACGCCCGTCACAAAGCACGGACCCGTGATCCCGCCGGGGCTTGTCATTGGCCCGGGCGGGGCGCAGATTGATTGTCAGGGGGACCGCAGATGCCGCTGACGCATTTTCTGGGACTGATTGCCCTGGTGGTGTTCACCGCCGGGCTGACCTTGTGGCTGGCGTTCCATACCGGCATCCCGATGCTGGCGCTGATGTTCGCGGCGCTGTGCGCCAGCCTGATCCTGACCTGGACCCGCGTCAGCCGCTGAACGGGCCTGCCTGCGGGGCCATCATGGATGATCTGAGCCTTTCCGAAACCGGCCTTGCCCCAACCCGTCAGGGCCGCATCCTGCTGATCGCCTGCGGCGCGCTGGCGCATGAAATCCTGGCGCTGAAGGCGGCGAACACGTGGGCGCATATCGACCTGCAATGCCTGCCCGCAAAGCTGCATCTCTGGCCCGACCGGATCATCCCGGCGGTCGAGGACGCAGTGGCCGAAGCGCGGGATCGCTACGACACGATCTTCATCGTCTATGCCGATTGCGGCACGGGCGGCCAGTTGCAGGCGGCCTGCGACCGGCTGGGGGTCGAGATGGTCGAAGGCCCGCATTGCTACAGCTTTTTCGAGGGCAACGCCGCCTTTGCCGAACAGGCCGAGACTGAGTTCACCGTGTTTTACCTGACCGATTTCCTGGTCCGGCAGTTCGATGCCTTTGTCTGGCGGCCGATGGGCCTGGACCGGCATCCCGACCTGCGCGACATGTATTTCGGCAATTACACCAAGCTGGTCTATCAGGCGCAGGTCAACGATCCCGTGCTGGACGCAAAGGCGCAGGACTGTGCGGCCCGGCTGGGGCTGGCCTATGAGCGGCGGTTCACCGGCTATGGCGATCTGGCGACCACGCTGGGACAGGTGGCCGCCGGTCGGTGATCAGAACTTCATCCCCAGGCGCAAGGACAGGCTGCCAAGGTCGGCATCCAGCGTATCGCCGTCGGTGTTCCAGTCGCTCTCGATGTCGCGGATGACATATTCGCCGCCCAGGAAGATCGTCGGCGACACCAGATAGTCGACGCCGACCCCGTACAGCAGGCCATGGCCGCCAAAGGATTCGTCGCTTTCGGTCCAGCGCGAAGAGGTGGCACCGATCGTGCCGTAGATCAGCGCGTTGCCCGCCGCATAGCCGACCCGTGCCTTGACATCCAGAAACGAGGTGAACAGGAAACCGGGGTTGCCGACCTCTTCGACGTCCCCGTCCGAATAGCTGAGCTCGCCGCCATAGACCAGCGCCCCGCTGCTGCGATTGTAGCCAAGGATCAGGCCGACGGAATTGCCGTCAAGATCAAAGGCCCCGCCGTCGTCATACAGCATGTCGCCGGAATGGGAGGACGCGGTGACGCCGCCATATGCGCCGTCCCAGGCAGAGCCGTCCTGCGCCAGCGCGACCGTGCCGGTCAGCGCAAGCGCCGCAATCGATGTGAACAGAATTTTCATGCTGCAGGTCCTTTTTCAGCAAGAGGGCTTCAGGCTACGCAACGGAAGGCCCGGATCTAAGGCCCAGGCCAAAGGGTATGACGGGCGGGCGGAGAGTGTGGGCCGCCCGCCCTGTCACCGGAGTTTTCTGCCAGGTCGGGCGTGGGCCCGCAGCCTGGCCGCCGCGAAACTGGTCAGGTGTCGCGCAGGGCGGCACCTGAACCGGCATCAGAACGTCATGCCCGCCCGAAGGGTGAACGTGGTCAGATCGGCGTCAAACGGATAGTCGCTGTCCATGCCGCGCCGCAGGACCTCGGCCCCAAGGAAGATCTGATCGGTCACCAGATAGTCGACCCCGACGCCCACAAGCACGCCGTCGACATCGTACAGGTCGCCCGGATCGGTGCCGCCCTCTTCCCACTCTGAAAAGCCGTAGCCGAGGGTGCCGTAGACCAGCGCCGGACCCATCGCATAGCCGGCGCGCGCCTTCAGGTCGAGCGTGTGGTTGAACTGGTAGTCGGGGTATTCGTCCGGGCCGTCATATTCGTGGAAGCTGGCATTGGCGTAGGCCAGTTCCGCACCATAGGCCCAGGCGCCCGTGGTCCACATGTATCCGGCGAACAGCCCGTAGGATTCGCCGTAGATGTCGTAGGTGGTGCCGCCACCGTAGTCCTGGAAGCCGTCACCATAGGACAGTTGCACACCGCCATAGGCGCCAGCCCAGGCCGACGCGTCCTGCGCCGACGCGGCCAGCGGGGCCGCGAAGATCAGCGCCAAAGGAAGAAAGAGAGAGGGAGTTCGCATTTCAATTCACCTTGCGTTCTAATAACCACGCCAGCGTGGCACCCGGCGATCCGGTCCGCAAGGGCGGCAAATCCAGATCTTCTGGCGCTGTTGCCACGGCGCGACACCGGGGCCGGGACTGGCTTTGGGACTCCCTGTCCGCTAGTTCTGCCCGCTGACCTTTTGCCCGTGCCCGGCCTGCAACTGGCCCAGAATGTGAACGCGGATCGCCGAGGCCAGCCCTTCGTCGCCGGTGCGCGCATCGTCGATCTCTGCGGCAAGCTGGTTGAGCGGGATGCCACGGTCCGAGGCAAGCCGGCGGAACGCGTCCCAGAACGCGGCCTCCAGCGAGACGCTGGTGCGGTGGCCGTGCAGCGTAAGCGAGCGTTTGACGGGGCGGGCGGACATGGCGCAGGCATAGCGCGCAACGGTCGGCGTTGTCACCGGAGTTTTCGAAAACTCCGGTTCGGACCCTTCAAAGGGTCCGGTGCGATTTCTTTGAAGAAATCGCCTACACCACCCGGCGGATCGGCTCGCGGTTGCAGAAGATGACGAACTGCCCGGCGTTTTCGACCACGGGAAAGCCACGGCGCTTCATTTCGTCCAGGAACGGATCGCGGCCGACAAACCGTTCGACGTCGCGAACCTTGCGCCGGATCACCCCACCCTCGCGCGCGGCCTGTGACGTGAACAGATGCGAGACCCAATGGTCCGCTGACAGATAGGCGGGAAGACTGGTCATGGCGCACCTCCTGGGGGCGGAGGCTGGCATGACAGGGTTAATCGACGCTTAATCCGTCTCGCGCCGGTGGCTGTCCAGATCGCGGGCGGCCTTGTCGGCCTGCGCCTGGTCAAGCGCACGCTCGGCTTTCGTGCGGCCGAATTTTGCGGCGTTTGCATCTGCGGTCACGCGGGTGGCCTTGCGGGCCGCCTGCTTTTTCGCGCGGGCAAGGTTGACGATCGTGGCCATCAGCCTTTCGGGCCGACCATGTCTTCGGGGCGGACCACGCGGTCGAAGGTTTCGCCGTCGACAAAGCCAAGCGCAATCGCCTCTTCCCGCAGGGTCGTGCCGTTCTTGTGCGCGGTCTTGGCGACCTTGGTCGCGTTGTCATAGCCGATGGTCGGGGCCAGCGCCGTCACCAGCATCAGCGATTCCTTCATCAGCTTGTCGATCCGGGGCAGGTTGGCCTGGGTCCCCACCACCATGTTGTCGGTGAAGCTGGCGGCGGCATCGCCGAGAAGCTGGATCGATTGCAGCACGTTGTAGGACATCATCGGGTTGTAGACGTTCAGCTCGAAATGGCCCTGGCTGCCGGCAAAGCCCACGGCGGCGTCGTTGCCCATCACATGCGCGCAGACCATGGTCAGCGCTTCGGCCTGGGTCGGGTTGACCTTGCCGGGCATGATCGACGATCCGGGCTCGTTTTCCGGCAGGATCAGTTCCCCAAGCCCCGAGCGGGGGCCAGAGCCCAAAAGCCGCAGGTCGCTGGCGATCTTGTACAGGCTGGCGGCGACGGTCTTCAGCGCGCCACTGAACATGACCATCGCATCGTGGGCGGCCAGCGCCTCGAACTTGTTCGGGGCGGTGACGAAGGGCAGGCCGGTGATCGCGGCGATCTCGGTCGCGACCCGCACGTCAAAGCCGACGCGGGTGTTGAGGCCCGTGCCGACAGCGGTGCCGCCCTGCGCCAGTTCATAGATGTCGGGCAGGCAGGCCTTCACCCGCGCGATGCCCTTGTCGACCTGGGTCGCGTAGCCGCTGAATTCCTGCCCCAGGGTCAGGGGTGTCGCATCCTGGGTATGGGTGCGGCCGATCTTGATGATGTCCTTGAATTCGTTGGACTTCGCCCAAAGCGCCTTGGACAGTTTCGTCAGCCCCGGCAGTAGCACGTCGCGGGTGTGCATGCCGATGGCGACGTGCATCGCGGTCGGGAACGTGTCGTTCGACGACTGGCCCATGTTCACATGGTCGTTCGGGTGGACGGGTTTCTTTGACCCCATCACGCCGCCCAGCATCTCGATCGCGCGATTGCTGATCACCTCGTTCGCGTTCATGTTCGACTGGGTGCCAGAGCCGGTCTGCCAGACGACCAGCGGGAAGTTGTCGTCGAATTTGCCGTCGATGACCTCACCTGCGGCGGCCACGATGGCGTTGCCAAGCGTCGCGTCGATGTCGCCTTGCGCCATGTTCACCCGGGCGCAGGCCTGCTTGATCACGCCAAGCGCGCGGATGATCGGGACCGGCTGGCGTTCCCAGCCGATCGGGAAGTTGATGATCGACCGCTGGGTCTGCGCGCCCCAGTATTTGTGGCTGGGAACCTCGAGCGGGCCAAAGCTGTCGGTTTCGGTACGGGTGGCGGTCATCGCGGTCTCCTCGCAAGCTGTCGTGTTCCGCATAGCGCCGGGGGGCTGCTAAATCAATTGGCATACAGTCGTATACCGAAGTGCGGGCGCTTGTGTCGCGGCGCGTCAGGCCCGGCGAAAGCGGAAGACGCGGGCGGGGGGCAGGTTGGCCCAGACCTTGTGGCCCTTGTTCACTGTCAGCCCCAGCGCGGCGATGGTTTCGGGTGGCAAGGGCGGCGTGTTGCCGTAGGTGAACTGGACATAGCGTCCACGCGGGGCAAGGATGCGGAACGCCGCGCCCACGATGCCGTGACGCACCTCTTCGGGCATCGACAGAAGCGGCAGGCCCGAGATCACGGCGGACACGCCCGCCGGGACCAGATCCACCGCCTCTTGCGCGGGGCGCTGGTGGACGGTCACGCCGGGGAATTTCTGCCGCAGGTAGGCGACGAATTCCTCGTCCAGCTCGAACAGGGTAAGGTCTTGCGGGCGCACGCCGCGGGCCAGGATCGCCTCGGTGAAGCGGCCGGTGCCGGGGCCGAATTCGACCACCGGGCCAGAGGTGGGCCCCAGACCCAGCGTCATTGCGCGGGCCAAGGTGCGCGACGAGGGCGCGATGGCCGAGACCTGCCGCGGGTTCTTCAGCAAGCGGCGGCGAAAAAGGGCAAGGTCGCTCATCAATGCTTGCGGAACTGGTCCAGCGACACGACTTCGGCGTCGCGGCGGACCTCGGGTTCCTCGACCTCGATGTCTTCTTCGTCGTCCTCTTCGTCTTCGTCATCGCTGCCCTGGCTTTCAAAGCGCAGGCCGAATTCGACGGACGGGTCGACAAAGGTGCGGACCGCATCGAAGGGGATCACCATCGGCTCGGGATTGTTGCCGAAATTCAGGGTAATGGTGAAGCCTTCGTCGGTCACCACCAGGTTTTCGTACCAGTGCTGGATCACCACGGTCATTTCCGTGGGATAGCGTTCGCGCAGCCAGTCGGCGATCTGCACATCGGGATGCATGGTATCGAAGGTGATGAAGAAATGGTGCGCGCCCGGCAGGCCGTCGCGGGCCACATCGGCCAGCACGGTCTGGATCAGCCCGCGCATCGCCCGGTGCATGAGATTGCCATAGTCGATGCTGCGCGCCATGAACCATCCTTTCCCGGTTGGGTGCAGCATAGGGAATTTGGATGCCAAGGGAAGGGGCGGCGGGCGGATTGTCCGCGTTCCGTCACAGAAGCGTTGCAAGCGCGGAAAGTGCTGCCGAAAGCAGCAGCACCCAGCCCAGGGCCCAGTGCCGCAAAAGCAGGGCATAGGCGGCCAGCCCTGCGATCAGCGCGGGAATCGGGCGCAGGGTGGCGGGGTCGGGCCAGGTCAGGTGCAAGGGACCGATCACGGTTTCCGGCACGCTGGCGAACAGCACATGCAGCGCGAACCACAGCGACAGGTTCGCGATGACGCCGACGACGGCGGCGGTGATGGCGGCCAGCGCCCCCGACAGGCGGGGCATGTGGGTCAGCCTTTCGATGAAGGGGGCGCCGGTGAAGATGAACAGGAACGACGGGATGAAGGTCATCCAAAGCGCGATGGCCGCCCCGGCCAGGCCCAGCGTCCAGCCGCCCTGCTGATGCGCGGCCATGAAGCCGACGAACTGGTTCACCAGGATCAGCGGGCCTGGGGTGGTTTCGGCCAGGCCAAGGCCGTCGATCATCTGCGGCAGGGTCAGCCAGCCCTTTTGCTGCACCACGTCCTGCGCCATCCAGGCCAGGACGGCATAGGCCCCGCCAAAGGTCAGGACCGCGAGTTTGGAAAAGAAGATGCCGATCTCGGCAAGGCGACCGGGGGCGGCAAGGACCAGAGCGGCCAGGGGAATGAGCCAGACCGCCAGCCAAACCGCTGCGGCCCGGAGCGAGCGGGCAAGGGCGGCGGGCGGGGCGGGGGCGGCGGGGTCCCGGGCGGTGCCGGGCGTGCGGGCAAAGCCCCAGAGACCCGCAGCAAGGATGATCAGCGGGAAGGGCAGTTGCAAAAGGAACAGCCCGGCGAAGGCCAGCGCGGCGATCACATAGGCCTCGCGCGATTTCAGCGCGCGGCGCGAGACGCGGATCAGCGCCTCGATCACGATGGCGATGACGGCGGCCTGCACCCCGGTGAAAAGGGCGGCGATCAGCGGCACCTGCCCGAAGGCGGCGTAGATCAGTGACAGGGTCAGGACGACCGCCGCGCCGGGCAGGACGAACAGGCCCCCGGCGATCAGCCCGCCCTTTACCCCGTGCAGGCGCCAGCCGATCCAGGTGGCCAGCTGCATCGCCTCGGGCCCCGGGAGAAGCATGCAGAAGCTGAGCGCCCGCAGGTAGTCGGGTTCCGAGACCCAGCGCCGTTCGTCCAGGATCACCCGGTGCATGAGCGCGATCTGCGCGGCGGGGCCGCCGAACGAAAGGACGCCGATCCGGGCAAAGGTGCGGGTCAGGTCGGCGAGGCTGGGGTCGGCCCTGTTGGCTTTGGTCATGCTGTCGGTCATTCGGGGCGTCCTGCGGGCCAGTCGTGGCCTTCGTCATGGCCGTCCCGCGCCCAGCGGTACAGCGCGTCGTAAAGGGCGAGGCCCGCGACAAGCTGTTGCAGGTCATCGCGAAACATCCGTGACAGGCCGACCGACAGCGCCAAAAGCCCCGCCGCCTGCGGCGCAAGGTCGTGCCGGTCGGTATCCGCGCCGCGAATGACGGTGGCCATGCGGTCCAGCGGGTCACAGTGCAGGTCGAAGTCGTCCAGAAGGGCGTCGAATGTGCAGCGGTCGCCCCGGTGGCTGAAGGGCACGCCCTCGACATCAAAGGGGATGGCGTCGAAGCGGGCGGCGACGTCGGCGACCTCGGTCGGGGCGACGAACAGGAACCGGGCGGTCGGGTCGATGAAGCGGCGGACGAGCCAGGGACAGGCGATGCGGTCGATCTTGGGGCGGTGCCGCGTCACCCAAGGGGTGCCGGGGGCGGGCAGGGTGGCCAGCGGGGTCATCGGCAGGCTTGCCGCCTCCCAGGCCAGGGAGCCGCCTTCAAGGACCTCGGCCTGCCAGCCAAGGGTCCGCAGCCAGGCGGCGGCGCCTTCGGACAGCTTGCGGCCCCTGGTGCAGACCACGATGGCCCGGCCGGGCGGGTCGGTCAGGGTGGCAATCGCGCCGTGCGGCATCAGGCGGGAGGTGGGGACGACGCGAGGCAGGGCGGCGATGTCTTCGGCGGTGCGGACGTCGAAGACAGCCGGGGCGTCGGGCGTGCCGATCAGGCGAAAGGCCTGTGCGGGGGTGATCTGGCCGAATTGGGGCATGGGGTGCATCCGTGGCAAAGGGTCAGGGATGCGACGCTTGGGCCGAAGCCTCACGGGGTGGACGCGGACCCCATGACGCAAGGGGTAGGGGCTTGGGCTGCCGGGGTCAAGGGGGGTCAAGGGGGGTCACGGGGGGTCAGCCGATGGGTTTGGCAAGCTCACGCAAGAGCTTGAGCCGCAGGGTTTCGGCATAGTCCTGCAGGCCGCGCGCGGTGACGACAAAGCCGCCGGGGGTGATGATCCAGCGCCGGTAATAGCTGGTGATCGGCGCGGCGGGGCCGGGCTCTTCGATGGCGATGGCGTTGATCGTCAGGCCTGCGGCGACGGCCTCTCTGCGCGCGAGGGCGTCGGTGAAACCGGCGTTTTCCTGCCCGTCGCCGGATATGTCGATCACGTGGCGCGCGCAGTCGGAAACGGCGGGGACCTGGGCAAGGGCAAAGCGGATGGCCTGCCCGACCGCCGTGTCCGATCCGCTGAAGGCGCGGGGCATCGTGCGGGCGCGGTCGGCAAAGCGTGCGACGGCGTCGGGGGTCAGCATGCGCTGCCAGGGCAGGGACAGGGCCTGCTGGTCGGGGCCGGACCATTGCACGACGGCAAGTGCCACCTGGCCTTCGACCAGCGCGTCGGCGACGGCGGGGTCGGAGAGGGCGGCGGCAAGGCCATCCGCTTGCAGCCGGTAGTCGCCCGCGTCGATGGAGCCGGAGACGTCGATGGACAGGATCAGCGCCGTCTCGCAGGAGAGGGCGGGGTGGGTGATCAGGCAGGCAAGGGTCAGAACGCGAAGCATCCCCAGACGATGGGGCCGCGGATGGGGTCTGGCAAGGGAAAGGAAGGTGCAGGTTTCTGTTGCCAGGTACCTGCGAACCCCGCCTTACGGGGCTAACCGCAAGGGCTTAGTTTTGGTATTGCGAGCCGCTTACGCGGCCAGCGCCACCGGAGCACGGTTGTCGTTGGCAACTGTGATCAAGGACCGATAACGGTGGTACCTCACCGAGCGAAAGCTGGCCTCTTTGGTCGTTCGTCGATCCTATTTCGACCCCTTGCCCCCGCAACGAACGGGAAGTTGGTGGAGTCGCCGGGTACCGCCCCCGGGTCCGAGCCGATTATTACAGGTGCGTTTATCGCCATAGTCGGAGTTGCCCCCGACAAGGGTCAATATAGGGGGCCGGGCCGGGGGGTGCAAGGGCGGCTGTCCACAGTGGACAATCGGCGGAGTGAGAGGAAGATCAAGGGCTTGGTCGCGGGTGTTAAGCTTTTGGCAAGCTTTCCGCGCTGCCCTTTGGCTGGCCGAGGGTCACGGCGCGCGCGGTTTCATCGGCAAGCCCGATCCCGGCCTGGGTCATGGTCAGATAGGTATGGGTGGCCCCGGCGGCCTGCAGGCGGGGAAGGTAGTCTTCATACAGCGCGTGCGAGATGATTGCCCCCTGGAACCCCTTTTGCCGCAGGGCGCGGGCGGCGTATTCCTTGGCCTCGATCCCCTCCATCGCCAGGATCACGGCCTGCAGGCGCCCGATGTCCAGTGACCGCCAGACGCCCGCATCCTCGACATCGGCGCAATGGACCGTGCGGCCTGCCTTGCGGTGGCCATCCACCCGGTAGGTGTCGGCGTCGATCCCGACGATCCGTTCGCCGCCTTCGGCAAGCCGGTCATAGGCGGCGGTTCCGGTCCGCCCCATGCCAAGGATCAGGATGCGCGCAGTCCCAAGGTCGGTCGGCACCTCGTCGCGGTGGATCTGGCGCGGCTCGTAGCGGCTGAGGCGATCCTCGAACCTGTCGAAAAGCTGCTGGGACAGCCGGTCAAGCGGCGCGGCCACCAGAAAGGACAGGCTGACGGCCAGGGCCAGCGGAACCAGCCAGTCGGGGGCCAGCGATGCCGCGATGATCAGGGCGAATTCGCTGTAGGCGGTCAGGCTGATCGCTGCCAGAAACGCGGTCCGGGCGCGCAGCCGGAACGCAATGAGCAGGGCGAAGAACACCGCCCCCTTCACCGGAAGCAGCAGAATCAGCACCGAGGCAAAGGCGAGGTCACCCAGATCCGGCAAGCCGGACAGGCCGATCTGCAGGAAGAACCCGACAAGAAAGACCTCTTTCAGGCCCCAGAGCGAGTCCGACAGTTCTTTGGCCTGCTTGTGGGTCGACAGGATCAGCCCCGCAGCGAGCGCCCCGAGTTCAGAGCTGAGGCCGACAGCCGCAAAGCCCGCCCCGCCGACAACCAGCGCAAGAAGGAGACCGGCGAGGACCAGAAGCTCGTCATGGCCGGCAAGGTCCAGAAGCCGGTGGAGAAGCGGCCGCAGAACGGGCAGGGCCAGCACCAGCGCCAGCGCCCAGGGCGTCGGGGTCTGGCCGCCCCAGATCGCCATGACCGCAAGGGCAATGATGTCCTGCACGATCAGGATGCCGATGGCGGTGCGGCCGTAGAGCGTGCCGAGGTCGCGCTTGGCCTCCAGCGTCTTGGCGGAAAAGACGGTAGAGGAAAACGACAGCGCCACCGCAAGCAGCAGCCCGGTCGACCAGTCAAGGCCAAGGAGGAAGACCAGACCGGTGCCGAAGACCGCGGTGGTCAGCGCCGACTGGATCGCCGCGCCAAACAGGACCTGCGGCTGCGCGATCTGTTCCAGGCGCAACTTCAGCCCGACGGCAAAAAGCAAAAGCAGCACGCCAAGATGCGACACATGGCCAAGGATGCTGCCGGTTTCCGGCGGAAGACCGATGCGCGGCCCGATGGCGGCAAGGGCGAAACCGGCGGCCAGAAAGCCGACCATCGGCGGCAGCCCGATGCGGCGCACGGCGAGGCCGAAAAAGAAGGCAAAGCTGATGCAGACGGTCTCGATCACCGGTGGCGGCCCCTGGCTGGCGTGTCCAAGCTTTAGGGTCTGGCCCCGGGCATCACAAGGTCCGCAGGATCGGTGAGCGGCAATGAAAAACGCCCGGGGTTTCCCCGGGCGTCGGTGCGGTGTCGGTGTGGTGTTGGGGCGATCAGAAGCCCGACTTGATCAGCTCGAATTCCTCGATCATGCGGTCGCGCAGGTCCTGGCTGGGGGGCGACTGGACGAAAAGGGTCGTGGTGACCGGATCGACATAGGCCGCCTTCAGCGTCTCGGCCGGGATTTCGGCCATGGCGGCGTCGTTGGACAGCGAATAGCCGATGGCGTCCAGCAGCGGCTGGGCCGAGCTGTGGGCCAGAAGCGAGTTGATGTAGTCATAGGCCTTGTCTTCGTTCCCGGCGCTGCCCTTGACGTTGACCATGCCGCAGAACCAGGTCGCGGCCCCTTCGGTCGGCGAGCGGTTGAAGCCCACGGGGAAGTTTTCCGACTGCAGGATCGCGACCGGGTCGTTCCAGGACCAGGCGACCTGCACTTCGCCCGAGGCCATGAGCTGCGACAGTTCGGACGGGTCGGCCCAATAGGCGCGGACGTTCGGATGGACGGCGCGCAACCAGTCGGCGGCGGCGGTGAACTGTTCGTCCGTCACGTTGTCCCACGAGGTCACGCCGGTGGCCAGGAAGGCCAGCGACCAGACGTCATCGGTGTTGTCCGGGATCGAGATGCGACCGGCGTATTTCGGGTTGGTGAAGACCGCCAGCGAGGCCACGTCTTCGACGGGAACCGTCTCGGCGTTGTAGGCGGTGGCGGTGTAGGCATAGTCGGTCGGGATGAACCAGACGCCGGTGTCATCCTTGAAGGCATCCGCCATGCGGGCCGGGATATTGGCGAATTCGGGGATCTTCGAGACATCCCAGGGTTCGATCAGCCCGGCGTCCTTGTAGCGCGGCACCGAGGCGGCGCAGGGATGCACGACATCGGCCTGGAAGCCCGAGGACATTTTCTGGAACGCCTCGTCATCGTCGGCGAAGAAGACATAGGACGGCTTGGCCCCGTGCTTGTCGACATAGGGCTGCAGCATGCCGTCGATTTCCCAGCCGGCCCAGTCAAGGATGGTCAGATCGGGATCGGCGGCATGGGCGGCGACGGTCAGCGACAGCACCGAGGCGGCGCTGAAGAGGGCAAGGGCTTTGCGGGACATGGCGGCTCCTTCTTGGCGGCGGCGGTTCTGTGCGACCGGCCGGATTGTTACCTTTCAGGAATGCAGACCCCAGTCTTGGCATTCCGGTGCATCGAAAGTGGGCGGAGGGCGCGCAAAGGACAAGAGAAAAGTGCCCGACCAGCGGGGGCCGGGCGCACAATTTTGCGCCAGCCGCTGCAGAAGCGGGCAGCGGGCGCGGGTGCCGTTGCGGAAGGCGGGGCCTGCCGGCGGCAAAAGGCCGGGGTTGCGGCAGACGGGCCGGGGCGCTAGATTTTCCGCCGAGGCCGGGACGATCCCGGCTCTGGCCGGGGGAGAGACATCCCGCAGGCCTGGCTGGAAGACCTGCCGCGGACCGGGATCCCCCCGCCTCGCGTGAGGTTTTCGGGGTGGGGCATCCGGTTTCGCGGCCCGAACATGGAGCCGCAGATGGCGCTTGATCTAGACTTTGTCCGTTCGCAATTCCCGGCGTTTCAATCGCCGGTGCTGTCGTCGCACGCCTTCTTTGAAAATGCGGGCGGAAGCTACCCTTGCGTGCAGGTGGTGGACCGGCTGACCCGGTTCTACCGCGACCGCAAGGTGCAGCCCTATGGGCCCTATCCGGGGGCGCAGGCGGGGGGCGCGGAGATGGACGAGGCACGGACCCGGCTGGCGGCGATGATGGGCGTCGCGCGCGAGGAAGTGTCGTTCGGGCCGTCCACCAGTGCGAACACCTATGTGCTGGCGCAGGCCGCGCGGGCCTGGCTGGCGGGCACGGGTGGCGCTGTGGTGGTGACGGACCAGGACCACGAGGCGAATTCGGGCGTGTGGCGGCGGCTGGCGGACGCCGGGATCGAAGTGCGTGAATGGCAGGTGGACCGCGAGACCGGGGCGCTGGAGACGGCGACGCTGGCGGCCCTGCTGGCGGACGGGCGGGTCAAGCTGGTCTGTTTCCCGCATTGCTCCAACGTCATCGCCGAGATCAACGACGTGGCGGCGATCTGCGCGATGGCGCGGGACGCGGGCGCGCGGACGGTGGTGGACGGGGTCAGCTACGCGCCACACGGGTTTCCGGATATCCCGGCCTTGGGGTGTGACGTCTATCTGTTCTCGGCCTACAAGACCTATGGTCCGCATCAGGGGATCATGGTCCTGCGCGAGGCGTTCGGCTTCGAGTTGCCGGGGCAGGCGCATTTCTTCAACCACGGCGTGCTGTACAAGCGGCACACCCCCGCCGGGCCGGACCATGCCCAGATCGCGGCCTGTGCCGGGATGGCGGATTACATCGACGCTCTGGCCGCGCGGCACGGGATCGGCGGCGACGCGGCGGCGCGGAACCGGGGGGTGCATGACCTTATGCGGGTGCAGGAAGTTGCGGTGATCCAGCCCTTGCTGGACTATCTGGCGGGGCGCAATGACCTGCGGCTGCTGGGGCCAAGGTCTGCCGACAAGCGGGCGCCGACGGTGGCGGTGGAACTGAACCGCCCCGCCGAGTCGGTGTCCGAAGAGCTGGGACGCAACGGCATCGCCTGCTGGGCCGGGGATTTCTATGCGGTCCGGCCGCTGACGGCGCTGGGGAT
>JAKQLM010000166.1 GCA_029567145.1 Pseudomonadota bacterium | reverse complement strand
TTTTCAAGGATGATGAGGACCGCGACCTCGCCTTGCACAGCGTGGTGCGGCCCTGATCCTTACTGGCCCAGTTTCCTGATCCGGCCTTCGACGGCCAGGTTGACCGACCCCAGCTTCTCGACATAGGCCATCACGTCGTTGGCGACCAACTGCCCCGTCGGCCCGTCCGTCAAGATGCGCCCACCGCCCAGCGCCGCATAGCCGTCACCGCCGCCGACGATATAGTCGTTGACCGCCACCTTATACAGCTTGTCGGCCTCCAGCGGCGCGCCGCCCACCATCACTTCGCTGACCCGCGACCCCGGTTCCGCTGCGGCGTCGAAGGCAAAGGTCACGCCCGAGACCTGGGCGAACCGTCCCGCGCCCTTTTCGACCTGGCTCACCCCGTTCTCCAGCGCCAGCAGCACCTGGGACCCCGGCAGTTCCGTGACCACCGTGGTATTGCCGAACGGCAGTTCCGTCAGGATGTCGCGCCGCGTCAGCTTGCGCCCCGCCTCATAGGTCGTGTCGCCCCGGATGCCGCCGCCGTTCATGATCGCGATATCCGCGCCCGTCATGTCGCGCAAAGCGTCGGTGATCAGGTTGCCCATCGTCGCTTCTTCCGCCCGCACAACGTTGCGGCGGCTGTCCAGCGGTGCCTCGACCGTCCCGATTTCCACGTTCAGGTTTTCGTCCATCGTCGCCCGCAGCGCATCCGCCATCGCCACCGACTCCGGGTCCGGCGTCACCGCCGCCGTGTCGATGAAGCGGAACGCCGGCACCCACGAGATTTCGCGCTTGCCATCATCGGCCACAGTCACCTCGACCATCAGGTCCACTGGCGACAGGAACTGCCCGTCGATGCTGGTTTCCACATAGGCCGTCCGCCCGTCATAGGCCGTGGCGTAGGAATGGTCGTCGCCCGACAGGATCACGTCGAACGCCCCGCTTGCCATCAGGGCGCGGTCGTTCTCCATGTTGGTCTGCACGACCCCCACGACGATATCCGCGCCGTCTTCCCGCGCTTTCTCGGCCGCAGCGACCCCGGTGTCCACCGTCGGCAGGAACTTCAGACTGCCCGTCGATGACACTTCGGGTGAGGTATCCTGCGCCACCGGGATCAGCGCCACCTTCAGCCCGCCAACCACTTTCATCATCACGCCGCCCAGGCCCTCGATCGCCGACCCGTCGTCCTTGGTGATGTTGATCGCCGCCCACGGATACTTCGACGCGGTCATCTTTTCGAAGAAATTCTCGGGCCCGAAGTCGAATTCGTGGTTCCCCGGCACCGCCAGGTCGAACGGCACCAGGTTGGTGAAATCGATGGTGTTCTGCCCCTTGTCGAACCCCGAGGCCAGCGACGGCGACAGCATGTCCCCGTTGAAAAGATACAGCGTGTTCGGGTTCGCCGCACGTTCCGCTTTTGCCACCGCATTCAGCCGGGCAAAGCCGCCGCGGCCATCCTCTTCCTCGAAATTGTAGACGTCGCCCACGCCCAGCAGCGTCAGCTTGACCGTCTCGGCCCCGACCGGGCCCGCCATCAGTGCCGCCACAAAGGCCAGCCGTGAAATTCCGCGCATCGCGATTCTCCCTGCGATTGTCCTTGTCGAATAGGCGAAGTCTGGACCCCGCATGACGGCCCTGTCAAAGGATCATCGCTTTGGCGCGTGACCGGGGCGTGACGGGTGGCAAGCCATTGCCAGACCGCCCGTTCGCCGCTATGCCGCGCGCATGCTGATCCTGAAGATCCTTCGCCGCCCCGAGTGGGATGCCTTCCGCGCTGCGGGCCAGACGCTGGGCGCGCCCATCGACCTTGCCGATGGCTACATCCACTTTTCCACCCCCGCCCAGGTGACCGAAACCGCAGCAAAGTGGTTTTCCACCGAAAGCGACCTTGTGCTGGTGGCCGTCGATCCCGACCGGCTTGGCCCCGACCTGCGCTGGGAGCCGTCGCGCGGCGGGCAGCTTTTCCCGCATCTTTACCGCGCTCTGACACTGGACGAGGTGGTGTGGGACAAATCCCTCCCCCTTGGTGCCACCGGCCACATCTTCCCCGAGGGCCTGGTGTGAGCCTGCTTGAACGCGCGGGACTGGCTGTTCTGCACCGCTGCGACCCTGAACGCGCCCACGGCCTGTCGCTCCTCGCGCTGCGCACCGGCCTTGCTCCCCTTTCCGGCCCGGTCACATCACCCCGCCTGGCGACCACACTGGACGGCCTGCCGCTTTTGAACCCCGTCGGTCTTGCCGCCGGCTACGACAAGAACGCCCAGGCCATCGCGCCCCTGTCCCGCGCGGGCTTCGGCTTTGTCGAGGTGGGTGCCGCCACCCCCCTGCCGCAGCCCGGCAACCCGAAACCGCGCCTGTTCCGGCTGACCGAAGACCGCGCCGCGATCAACCGTTTCGGCTTCAACAATGACGGGGCCGAGGTGATCGGCCGTCGGCTTGCCGCCCGTACCCGGACCCGCGTGCCCGTCGGCCTGAACCTGGGCGCGAACAAGACCAGCGACAACCGCGCGGCGGATTTTGCCCGCGTCCTGGCGCTGTGCGGCCCGCATGTCGATTTCGCGACCGTCAACGTAAGCTCGCCCAACACCGAAAGGCTCCGCGACCTGCAAGGCCCCGCCGCTTTGGCCGCCCTTCTGGCCGGGGTGATGGAGGCGCGGGCAAACCTGCCCAATCCGATCCCGGTCTTTCTCAAGATCGCGCCCGATCTGACGCCCGAAGACCTGGCACACATCGCCGAGATCGCGGTGGCCTCTGGCCTTTCCGGCATCATCGCCACCAACACCACGCTTTCCCGTGAAGGTTTGATTTCTGCAAGTCGGGACCAGCAAGGTGGACTTTCCGGCGCCCCAATGTTCGAAAAGTCCACACGCGTGCTTGCCCAGCTTTCGCAACTGACCGGCGGAAACCTGCCCCTGATCGGCGTCGGCGGCATCTCGACCCCTGAACAGGCCTACGCCAAGATCCGTGCCGGGGCCTCGGCGGTGCAGCTCTACACGGCAATGGTCTACGAAGGTATTTCCCTCGTCCCCCGCATCGCGAAAGGCCTCGACGCCCTTCTCGCGAAAGACGGATTCTCCAACGTTACCCAGGCCATCGGCACGGCCCGCGGCGCCTGGCTCTGACCCGACTTTCATTCTGGTGCAAATATCCCGGGGCTGCGGGGGCTGGCCCCCGCTGGCGTCAGAACGCCTTGCCCGGTAACGCAGGCGATCAGAAAGCCTTGAACGTCATCGTGGTCAGCGTCCGCTGGATGCCCGGAATGTCGAACAGCCGGGACGACAGATAGTGGCCCGTGTCCTGATCTTCCGGGATATAGACCTTGGCCATCAGGTCGTAGTCGCCGCTGGTGGAATACATCTCGCTGACCACTTCGCGGTCCCAGATCGCATCTGCGACCTCGTAAGTCATGCCGGGCGTGCAGCGGAACTGGACGAAAACCAAAGCCATCGGGGCCTCCCTGATCTTGCGCTACCCTAGATCGGTCGCGTCCGAAGGGGAAGTCCCGCCCAGCGCCAAGGGTGCGGGTTCGCGCTTCAGGTCATCGACCGACAGCGGCACCAGGGGCCGCGCCAGCCGGTTCCGCACCACCCAGTACAGCCGGGTCTGCGCCCGGGTGATCGCGACATAGGCCAGCCGCTTCCACAACGGGACCCCCGCTTCGGACCGCCCGGATTGCGCCGCCGCATACAGATCCGGCGCAAAGACCTGCACCTCGTCCCACTGGCTGCCTTGCGCCTTGTGGATCGTCACCGCCGCGCCGTGCAGGAAGGTGGCCCCCATCGTGGCGGCCGAGGGGATGAAGGGCTCCTCCTCATCCGGCTTTTCGATCTTGATGATCGACGCGGCACTGACCTGCGGCTCTTCGGCCCCGACCACGTGCAGCCGCGCAAATCCCTGCCGGTTGCCCTCGCCCAGATAAATCACCTGCGCGCCCTCGATCAGGCCCCGCGCCTCCAGGTCGATCCGCTTTTTCCGATGTTTCAGCGGCAGCTCGATCCCGTCACAGATCAACGGTTCGCCCGGCAAAAGCGCATCTTCCGGCGCGCCATAGGCGTTGCGGAACGCCTGGATCAGCCGCACTCGTGTCGCGTTGCGCCAGACAAGGACGGGCGAGCGCGCCATCAGCCCCGCCTCGACCCGTTCGGCCCAGACCACCCGGCCGTCATCGCGGGCCTTGGCCTGAACCATCGCCTCAAAGTCCTCGAACCCCAGCCGGTCATCGGCCAGCGCATGCGCCAGATCCAGGATCGGGTTATCCTCGGCCTGCCGGTGAATGCGGCTCAGGCTCAGCTTGCGGCTGTCGCCCAGCTTGTCGAACACCATCGCGCCCGACGACCCGACCGGGGCCAACTGCGCCGGATCGCCGAACAGCACCAGCGTCGGAAAAATCTCGCGCAGGTCCTCCAGCGCGCGTTCGTCCAGCATCGAGGATTCGTCGACCAACCCCACGTCCAGCGGCTCTTCGCGCCGCTTCCAGCCCTTGATGAAATCGCTGCCCTTCAGCCCCGCCGCCGCCAAGGCCCCGGGAATGCTGGCAATCTGGCTGTAGAACGCCTGCGCCCGGTCCAGCGCGACATCGGTCAGCCCGGCGATGGCCAGGCTGTCGATCACCGGTCGCGTGCCGGTTCCCGCCAGCCATTCGGCGATCTTTTCGTATTCCGGGTCGTAGACCGGGGTGTACAGGATGCGGTGGATCGTGGTCGCGGGGACCCCCCGCAGCCGCAGCACGCTGGCCGCCTTGTTGGTCGGTGCCAGAATCGCCAGCGTCCGGCGGTCCTTGCGCTTGCGCCCCTCATAATCGCCGCTGATCACCTCGACGCCCGCCGCTTTCAGGCCGCGGTACAGTTCGGCCAGCAGCATCGTCTTGCCCGAGCCCGCCTTGCCGACCACCGCCAGCACGCTGGCCTTGCCCTCGGCCAGCGGGGTCAGGGCAGCTTCGGCCAGGTCGACCCCCTGCCCCAGCAGCATCGCCGCCAGCCGGTCATAGGCCTCGGCCTGGTCGTCAGAGAAAGTCAGCGCCGGCATCTGCATCCCGCGACCATAACGCTTGCGCCCGCAAAGCGTAAGGCACGCCGCGCCCGATCAATTCACCCGGCGCTGCGGCGGCGGATGGGGCACGGCCGGGCCATCTCCGTCGGCCAGTTCGCGCCGCATTTCCTGTATCGCGTCCTCGATCTTGCGGGCCAGCGCGGGCAGGTCGTTGCGGCTGGCATAGGCGTGCAGGTCCGACAATACGTCATAGATCCATTCGTGGCGCATGTACCCCCTCGGGCCCGAATCCGCAGTCCGTCGCCCGCCCTGACGCCCCCGAAACCGGGACGCCAGGGCAGCCTGCGACGGCACTTAAGCACAGATTGACCGGACGGAGGTTAAATCCGGATTAAAAGTTGTGGATTACCGCGACCTACTCGCCTCCAGCGTGTCCTCAAAGGTCCGCAAGCCGGTGCGCGGGGCTTGAACCAGCACCGCCATGTTGCCGGGCTTGTGCTGGTTCTTCCACATCAGCGTGTGCGCCCGCGGGATTTCGGCCCAGGGAAACACCTCCGACATGCAAGGATCCAGCCGGCGCTCGCACATCAGCTTGTTCGCCGCTGCCGCCTGCTTGAGATGCGCAAAGTGGCTGCCCTGCAGGCGCTTCTGGTGCATCCACATGTAGCGCACGTCAAAGGTGCAGTTGAACCCGCTGGTCCCGGCACAGATCACCACCATGCCGCCCTTCTTGCACACCAGCGACGACACCGGGAACGTCGCCTCGCCCGGATGTTCGAACACCATGTCGACCGAAACCCCCTTGCCGGTGATGTCCCAGATCGCCTTGCCAAAGCGCCGGGCTTCCTTCAGCCAGGTGTTGTACTCCTCGCTGTTCACCTTGGGCAGTTGCCCCCAGCACTTGAACTCGTTGCGGTTGATCACGCCCTTGGCGCCCAGCGACATGACGAAATCGCGCTTGGTCTCGTCACTGATCACGCCAATCGCATTGGCCCCAGCGGTGTTGATCAGCTGGATCGCATAGGACCCAAGACCCCCACTTGCGCCCCAGACCAGCACGTTCTGCCCCGGCTGCAGGTCATGCGGCGCGTGCCCGAACAGCATCCGGTAGGCCGTGGCCAGCGTCAGCGTGTAGCAGGCCGACTCCTCCCAGGTCAGGTGCTTTGGCCGCGGCATCAGCTGCTGCGCCTGCACCCGGGTGAACTGGCTGAAGCTGCCGTCCGGCGTCTCATACCCCCAGATCCGTTGCGACGGCGAAAACATCGGATCGCCGCCGTTGCATTCTTCATCGTCGCCGTCGTCCTGATTGCAGTGGATCACCACCTCATCCCCGACCTTCCAGCGCTTGACCTTGTCGCCCACCGCCCAGACGATGCCCGAGGCATCTGATCCGGCGACGTGGAACTCTGCCTTGTGGCCATCGAACGGGCTGATCGGCTGGCCCAGACCGGCCCAGACGCCGTTGTAGTTCACCCCCGCCGCCATCACCAGGACCAGCACTTCGTGACTGTCGATGGTCCAGGTCGGGACCACCTCTTGCAGCATGGCCTGCTCGGGGGCGCCGTGTCGGTCGCGCCGGATCGCCCAGGCGTACATCTGCGCCGGAACATGGCCCAGGGGCGGCATCTCGCCCAGTTCGTACAGATCTTTCTTCGGCGCGTCATACAGCGCGGGTGCGGTTTGCGTGTCCAAAGCCAACTCAGCCTCCAGGTCGTGCCGCGCTGCAGAATCGCCGCGCCTTGTCCCGCAGATAAACGTCCTCTGCGCAACTTTGCAATAGCCTGAAGGCTGAAATTGAAACTTTATGTCCGCCGCGTCGCGGCGACCTAGCTGACCGTGACCACTGAAATCCGGCAGACGTCCACGTTCGTCTCGGTCGCGGTGGACCCGTCGGCAAAGATCGCCTTGAAATCGAACAGGCAGGCGCCCGTCCCGTCGTTGAAGTTGATGTCGACCGAAGATCCCGCCGGAATCACGCCATTGCCCAGGATGTCTTCCTCCCAGGAACTGCGCCCGGTGTTCGACCCGTAGAACCGGGTGATCGTGAGGCCCGAGTTGTTCACGACCGTGACGGTGCGATCAATCGACCCTGCGACATAGGTGGTCTGCGTCTCGACGCAACCGGCCAGGGTCGCGGTGGCAAGGGCAAGTCCAAGGATAACCGGTCTGTGCAAGATAAACTCCCATTTTTTCAGCAGCTTGCGGGTTGCCAGGACCCTAGCAGCCGTGCCAGCCGGGTTCAAATGACATAAGCCGTCACGAAAGGCGCTGCAGCACCGGGGCGGCGTAGAATGCCAGCAGCCGCGCCTCGGCGGCGACGGGCTGCACCCCTGCGACCAGCCCGCGCGCCTGCAACGCGGTCAGGCCTTCGTCCAGCGCCGCCGCTGTGCCCTGCGGCGGCAGTTTCAGCACCGCGCCCGCCGCCTGCAGCCGCGCGACCAGCGCTTCGACCCGGGCCAAAAGCGCCGCCTTGTCCGCAACCGGCTCGACCAGCGCGCAGGCCACCAGTGGCACCGACAGCACCGGCACCACGTCGGCAATCGCCGCCATCAGCCGCTCGCCCAGGGTTTCCACCGTGCCCCCGGCCGCAAGATGCGCCCGCAGCGCGACTGGCGCACCAAACCCCGCCGCCGCCGTGCCGAACCCCTTTGTCCGACCACGCAGATGCGCCCAGGAATAACGCAGCGCATGCCAGGCAACCCACAGGGGCCGGTTGCGGAAGCGCCGCGTCCCCGCCGCCGCCGCCTCGACCAGGGTCCGGTCCTCCAGCACCCGGTCATAGGCCAGTCCGACCGGCACGAAGACCACGTCGCGCCCTGCGGGATCAAAGCCTTCGACGATATAGCTCAAGAGGCCCATCTTGGCCGCACCGACCCGCCCGTCCAGCGACAACCCGCCTTCGGGAAAGATCGCCTGCGTCGTGCCTTCTTCGGTCGCCATCTGAACATACCGGGCCAAGACCTTGCGGTACAACGCATTTCGGCTGCCGCGCCGGATGAAATAGGCCCCCATCGCCCGGATCATCGCCGACAAGGGCCAGACCCGCGCCCATTCGCCCACCGCATAGGAAATCGCCGCCCGGTCCGCGACCAGCCAGGTCACCAGCACATAGTCCAGATTGCTGCGGTGGTTCATCACGAAGATGACCGTGGCCTTGGGGTCCAGATGCCCCAGTTCCTTGTCCACCTTGCCGACCCGGACGCGGAACAGATAGCGGCTAAGCCCTTTCGCCGCGCGGGTGGCAAAGCCGAAATACAGTGTCGCCGAAAAGCCGGGCACGATCTCGCGTGCATAGCGGCGGGCCTCCTCGAACGCGACTTCGCCCGGCACGCCGGTGTCCTCGGCATGGGCCATCGCGGCGGCGACGACCTTGGGGTCATAGGCCAGCCGCGCCACCATGTCGGACCGCTGCGCCAGCTTGAACAGGTCCACCTTGCGGTCCAGCCGTGCGTTCAGCCGCGACAGCGCCCGCTCGGCCCGGCGGCGAAAGAACCAGCGCACGGATGGAAACAGGAAATGCGTGGCAAAGCTGACCACGGCAAAGCCAAGGATCAGAACCAGAAGCCAAACCGGAACCGCAACCGTGCCGAACATGAGCCGACCCTACCCCATCCGCACCTTGCCGCAATGGTCTTGCGCAGGCAGGGACTTGAGCCGCCCGGCCCTTCGCGCTACCCCCCGGGGATGACCCTTGTCGAAACCGTCCTTGAAGATCCTCGCTGGCAGGCCTTTGGCCTGGCGGAACTGGCCGAAGTCGCCGCCCGTGCCGCCCTGACCGGCGCAGGGCTGCCGCTGGCCGGGTTCCAGATCGGCCTGATGGGCTGCGATGATGCCCGGATCGCCGCCCTGAACGCCGATTTCCGGAGCAAGCCCACACCGACCAACGTGCTGTCCTGGCCGTCCGAGGAACGCAGCGCCGACTATGCCGGCGGCACCCCCGAACCGCCCGAACCCGGTGACCCCGACGACCCCGAATCCCTGGGCGACATCGCCATCGCCTACGACACCTGCACGCGTGAGGCGGCCGATCAGGCCAAGCCCCCCGCCGACCACGTCACCCACCTGATCGTGCATGGCGTGCTGCATTTGCTGGGGTATGATCATGTGGCCGACGAAGATGCCGCCGTGATGGAGGCGCTGGAGGTTCGGATACTTGCAACCCTTGGGGTTTCTGACCCATATTAGCGCCGCACCTGCCAGATGGGTGCCTTCTGGACAAAGGACCGATGGGCAGTAGCACCGACGGGTCATCCGCCGCGCAAGGCGCGCTGGACGGATCGACCGAAGACCCCGCCTCTGATCCGGGCCAACGCGGCTTTTTCGGCAGGCTCCTGTCCGCCTTCAGCCCCGGCTCGGACGCAAGCGCCTCTGAATCCTCCACCGGAACCGAGGGGGCAAGCCAGGGCCTGCACGCCCTGCGCCGGATGCGGGTCGATGATGTGGCAATCCCCAAGGCCGAGATCATCGCCGTCCCGCTTGACATCGGCAAGGACGACCTCGTGCAGGTCTTCCGCGAGCATGGCTTCAGCCGCGTTCCGGTCTACAAGGGCACGCTTGATCATCCGCAGGGCCTTGTCCTGCTGAAGGACCTTGCCCTGCAGCACGGCTTTGGCGCGACCGGGCGGTTCAGCCTGAAGCGCCTGCTGCGCCCGATCCTGTATGCGCCCCCGTCGATGCCGACCGGCGTCCTTCTGCAGAAGATGCAGAAGGACCGCGCGCATATGGCGCTGGTGATCGACGAATACGGCGGCGTTGACGGTCTGGTGACCATCGAGGACCTGATCGAAACCGTCATCGGCGAGATCGAGGATGAACACGACGAAGACGAAGGCGCGCTGTGGAAGGAAGAAAAGCCCGGCGTGATCCTGGCCCAGTCCACCGCTCCGCTGGAGGAAATCGAGGCGGCACTTGGCATCGCCCTGCGCACCGGCGAAGACGACGAAGAGATCGATACCCTGGGCGGTCTGGTCTTCCTGCGCTCGGGCCGGGTGCCTGCCCGGGGCGAGGTGGTGGACCACGAAAGCGGCGTCCAGTTCGAGATCGTGGATGCCGACCCCCGCCGGATCAAGCGGCTGCGGGTCCGGCTGCCCGAAGCCCAGACCGGCGCGGCCTAGGGCATGATGCCCTGGCTGACCGGGCGGCGGCGTCTTGCCCTGGCCTTTGCGCTGGGGGCAGGTGCCGCGTTGGGTCAGGCGCCCTGGGGCCTTTGGCCGCTGACCCTGGTTGCCATGGCCGGGGTGACCGCGCTGGTCGCCCGCGCCACCACCTCGCGCTCCGCCTTCGCTGTCGGCTTGGCCGCAGGCACCGGCCACTTCGCCCTGGCCCTGTCCTGGATCGTCGAGCCCTTTCTGATCGACATCGCCGCCCATGGCTGGATGGCCCCTTTCGCGGTGGTCCTGCTGTCCAGTGGCCTTGGCCTGTTCTGGGGGGCAGCCGCCGCGCTGGCCCGACAAACCCGGACGCCAGCCGTCGGCTTTGTCGCCAGCTTCATCGCGCTGGAATGGCTGCGCGGCGTGATCCTGACAGGCTTTCCCTGGGCGATGCTGGGCCATGTCTGGATCGGCACGCCGTTCGACCAACTGGCCGCCCTCATCGGCCCCTCTGGCCTGTCGCTGGCCCTTCTGCTGGCCACCGCCCTGCCCGTCCTGTGGCCCTGGCGCGGGCTGGCGGGTTCGGCGCTGATCCTGACGCTTGCCTTTGGCTTTGGCACCTGGCGGCTGGCCCAACCCCTGCCCCCGGGCCGAGACCTGACTCTGCGCCTGGTCCAGCCCAACGCCGAACAGTCGCTGAAATGGGATCAGGCGATGGCTGACGAATTCTTCGACCGGCTCTTGGACCTGACCGCCGAAGGCACCCCCGCCGACCTCACGATCTGGCCTGAAACCGCCGTGCCCTTCATGCTGGAATACGCGCCTTCGGTCGCCGAAATCATCACCTCGGCCTCGGAAGGCAAACCCGTCGCCGCCGGCATCCAGCGCGAGGACGCGGGCCGCTACTACAACAGCCTCCGCGTCCTGCAAGACGACGGGATCGAGCGTGCCCGCTACGACAAGGCCCATCTTGTGCCCTTCGGCGAATACATCCCCTTCGGCGATCTGGCGTTTGACTGGTTCGGCCTTCGCGCCTTTGCCGCGCAGGCGGGGGCGACCTATTCCGACGGGCCGGGGCCGCAGGTGCTTGACCTTGGCCCCCTGGGCCGCGTCCTGCCTCTGATCTGCTACGAGGCGATCTTCCCCCGCTTTGTCGCCGCCGCCCCGGCGCGGCCCGACTGGATGCTGCAAGTCACCAACGACGCCTGGTTCGGCATCCGTACCGGCCCGTTCCAGCACTTTGCGCAAGCAAGGCTGCGCGCCGTGGAACAGGGCCTGCCCCTGATCCGTGTTGCCAACACCGGCATCACCGCCGTGATCGACGCGCGCGGCCGCATTCTGGACCAGCTTCCCTTTGCAACCATCGGCGCGCTGGACACCACGATCCCCGGCGCGCTGCCTGCCACAGCTTACGCCCGCTGGGGCGACGGCCCGCTGGCCCTGTTGCTGGCAGGTCTCGCCCTTCTTGCCATGCGCAGGCCCCGCCGCGCTGCCCATTGACGCCTTGCCCCCCGGGGTCTAGGGAAACCCATCTTGATCCCCCACAACGGCTTCCTGGCGTGGCGGGTTTGCACCAACGGAGCACTTCCACATGAGCCGCAAAGATTACGTCTTCACGTCCGAGTCCGTCTCGGAGGGTCACCCCGACAAGGTCTGTGACCGCATCTCGGATGCCGTCCTGGATGCCTTCCTGAAGGAAGAGCCGAACGCCCGCGTCGCCTGCGAAACCTTTGCGACAACGAACCGGGTGGTTGTCGGTGGCGAGGTCGGCCTGTCATCGAAAGAGGCGACCGCCGCGATGATGAAGCGCGTTGACGGCATTGTCCGGGATTGCGTCCGCGACATCGGCTATGAACAGAAGAAATTCCACTGGGACAAGATCAAGGTCCACAACTACCTGCACGAACAATCCGCCCACATCGCCCAGGGCGTTGACCGCGACGGCGCGGGCGATCAAGGCATCATGTTCGGCTATGCCACGCTGGAAACCCCGGACTACATGCCCGCCCCGATCCAGTATGCCCATGCCATCCTGCGCCGCCTGGCCGAAGCCCGCAAATCGGGGGCCGAGCCGACGCTTGGCCCGGATGCCAAAAGCCAGCTGACCCTGCGCTACGCGGGTGGCAAGCCGGTCGAGGTGACATCGATCGTGCTGTCCACCCAACACACCTCCAAACGCCAGACCTCCAAGGTGATCCGCAAGATCGTGGAGCCGTATATCCGCGAGGTCCTGCCTGAGGGCTGGCTGACCAGAAAGACCGAATGGCACGTCAACCCGACCGGGACCTTCGTCATCGGCGGCCCGGACGGCGACGCGGGCCTCACGGGGCGCAAGATCATCGTCGACACCTACGGCGGGGCCGCCCCGCACGGCGGCGGCGCGTTCAGTGGCAAGGACCCGACCAAGGTTGATCGCTCTGCCGCCTATGCCGCGCGCTATCTGGCCAAGAACGTGGTCGCCGCCGGTCTTGCCGAACGCTGCACGCTGCAGGTTTCCTATGCCATCGGCGTCGCCAAGCCGCTGTCGATCTATGTGGACACCCACGGCACCGGCCAGGTCCCCGACGCGGTGATCGAAAAAGCCGTGGCCGAGGTGATGGACCTGACGCCCCGCGGCATCCGCACCCACCTTGACCTGAACCGCCCGATCTACGCCCGGACCAGCGCCTACGGCCACTTCGGCCGCGCGCCGGAAGCCGACGGCGGTTTCTCGTGGGAGCGCACCGATCTGGTCGAGGCGCTGAAGAAGGCGGTGTGATCCTGAACAGGAGCGGGTCTCGGGGCATCGAGCCCCTCGAACCGCGTCGCCACGTCCGGGCTCCGGTCGCGCCTTGACCCTGCGGTCCCGCTCTGTTTGAAGGCCCCTGAACAATCCGGGGCCTTCTTTCATGTCCGACACTGGCGAGCGTCGCAACTTCTATGGCCGCATCCGGGGCAAGACCCTGCGCGCCAGCCAGAAGGACTATCTCGCCGAAGACCTAGGTCCCCTCACCCTGCGCGGCGTGACGCGCGAGGAGAACCCCACGCGCGCCAAGCTGTCGCTGGAGTTCGTCAAGGGCCCACTGTGGCTGGAGGTCGGCTTTGGCGGGGGGGAACACCTCGTCCACATGGCCGCCGCCAATCCCCAGGTCACGATCATCGGGGCCGAGCCGTTCGTGAACGGCATTGCCATGCTGCTGGGCAAGATCCGGGGCGCGGGCGTCCAGAACCTGTGGCTGCATCCCGGCGACGTGCGCGACCTTTTCGACGTGCTGCCCGACGCCTGCCTGACAAAGGTCTTCCTCAATTACCCCGACCCCTGGCCCAAGGCCCGCCACCACCGCCGCCGCTTTGTGACGCCCGAATACCTTGGCCCGCTGGCCCGCATCACCGCCCCGGGGGCCGAGTTGCGCGTCGCCACCGATATCCCCGACTACGTCCGTCAGACGCTGGAGGAAGTGCCCCCCGCAGGCTTTGCGCTAGAGCGCGAGGCAGGCCTGGGTGGCGCCTGGGACGACTGGCTGTCCACCCGCTACGAACAAAAGGCCCTTCGCGAAGGTCGGCAGCCGCACTACCTGACCTTCCGCCGCGCGTAAGATTGCCGCAGCGCAGCGATTGACATTGGCATGATCTGTCGCATATCCAGTCCATGACGAAATAAAGTTGCGCGCTAGAATCGCGACGCTGGCGACTTTCAGGGGGACCCGATGACCGCCGACACACCCAAGGACGCCCCCTGGCTGTTCCGCACCTACGCCGGACATTCCACCGCCGCTGCGTCGAACGCGCTTTATCGCGGCAACCTTGCCAAAGGACAAACCGGCCTGTCGGTCGCTTTCGACCTGCCGACCCAGACCGGCTATGACAGCGACGACCCCCGCGCGGCAGGAGAGGTCGGCAAGGTCGGGGTCCCCGTCGCCCATCTTGGCGACATGCGGGCGCTGTTTCGGGACATCCCGCTGGACCAGATGAACACCTCGATGACGATCAACGCCACGGCCCCCTGGCTTTTGGCGCTGTATATCGCCGTAGCCGAAGAACAGGGCGCCGACATCGCCGCCCTGCAGGGCACCGTCCAGAACGACATCATCAAGGAGTACCTCAGCCGCGGCACCTATATCCTGCCGCCCGAGCCGTCCTTGCGCCTGATCACCGACGTCGCCGCCTATACCGGCAAGCACTTGCCGAAGTGGAACCCGATGAACGTCTGCAGCTACCATCTGCAAGAGGCCGGGGCCACGCCGGAACAGGAGCTGGCCTTCGCCCTTGCCACCGCCTGCGCTGTGCTGGACGACCTTCGCACCAAGGTCCCTCCCGCCGACTTTCCCGCCATGGCGGGGCGGATGTCATTCTTTGTTAACGCCGGCATCCGCTTTGTGACCGAGCTGTGCAAGATGCGCGCCTTTACCGCGTTGTGGGACGAGCTTCTGGAAACCCGCTACGGCATCACCGACCCGAAATTCCGCCGCTTCCGTTATGGGGTCCAGGTCAACTCTCTGGGCCTGACCGAGCAGCAGCCCGAAAACAACGTCACCCGCATCCTGATCGAAATGCTGGCCGTCACCCTGTCCAAGAACGCCCGCGCCCGCGCCGTCCAGCTTCCCGCCTGGAACGAAGCGCTGGGCCTGCCCCGCCCCTTTGACCAGCAATGGTCGCTCCGGATGCAGCAGATCCTGGCCTATGAAACCGACCTTCTGGACTATGACGACCTGTTCGACGGCAACCCCGCAATCGACACCAAGGTCTCTGCGCTGAAAACCGGGGCCCTGCAGGAACTGGCGCATATCGACGCCATGGGCGGCGCCGTCGCCGCCATCGCCTACATGAAATCCCGCCTGGTCGAGGCGAACTCGGATCGCCTGGCCCGCATCGAATCCGGTGAAACCACCGTGGTTGGCGTCAACCGCTTCACCACCAGCGAACCCTCGCCGCTGACCACCGGCGACAGCCTGATCATGCAGTCCGACCCCAGGGCCGAGGCTGACCAGATCGCCCGCCTGACCCAGTGGCGCAGCCAACGCGACAGCGCCCGCGTCACAACCGCGCTTGCCGCCCTGCGGCATGCAGCCCAAACCGGCGAAAACATCATGCCTGCCTCGATCGCCTGCGCCCGTGCGGGCGTCACCACGGGCGAGTGGGGGGCCGCGATGCGCTCGCTTTACGGCGAATACCGCGCGCCGACCGGCGTCAGCCAGCACCCGTCGAACCGCACCGAAGGCCTTGAACCCGTCCGCGACGCTGTTGCTGCCGTGGCCACCAAACTTGGACGCCCGCTCCGCCTGCTTCTTGGCAAGCCCGGCCTTGACGGCCATTCCAACGGGGCTGAACAGATTGCCGCCCGGGCCCGCGACTGCGGGATGGACATCACCTACGACGGCATCCGCCTCACCCCGGCCGAGATCATCGCCGCCGCGTCCGAGACTTTGCCCGACGTCATCGGCCTGTCGATCCTGTCGGGCAGCCATCTGCCCTTGATCCGCGAAACCCTGCAACGCCTTGCCGAAGCTGGCCTTTCCGGCACGCCCCTGGTGGTTGGCGGCATCATCCCGGACGATGACGCCCGGACGCTGCAGACCATGGGCGTCGCGCGGGTCTACACGCCAAAGGATTTCCAGCTGAACCGGATCATGCTGGATCTCGTGGCGCTGGCCGACCCCGCCCCTGTCGCGGCCGAATAGGGATTTCCCCCCTTTACCGCAGGGGGTCAGTCTGGCTACCTCTCGGGCCATCCGCACCGAAAGGCCCCCCATGCGCCCTGTCCCTCTGGTCCTTGCCGCCCTTGCCGCCACCCCCGCACTGGCGCAAGAGCCGTTCTGGCCCCCCGAATTCAACACCCTCATCACCGAATCCGCCGGCTACTGCGAAGGCGACTTCTCGCTGGTCGATGGCACCGTGTCGCAGGTCGACCTGAACGGCGACGGCACACAGGACTGGCTTCTGGACGCGGGCGGGTTCCGCTGCTCGACCGATGCGACGCTGTATTGCGGCACCGTCGGATGCGGGGTGGACACGCTGATCGACGGGACGCGCGGCCTTCTGACGCTGCACAGCTGGGAAGTGCTGACCGAAGACGGTGTCACCTACCTGACCGCCCCGAACGACGCGGGTCAAACCGTGCGCTTCCTGTGGTCCGGCACCGAATGGGTGCTGCAATGATCCGCATCGCCGCCGTTCTGGCGCTTGTGGCCAGCCCCGCGCTGGCCGACCAGCCGCCTGGCCTGCAACAGCTGCTGGACTACCACGCGCTCGCTTGCTCTGGTCAGGGCGGTGATCTGACCGTCGGCCCCGATGCCGTGGTCGAAGCCTGGCTGAACGGCCCCGAAACACCCGCCTGGATGCTGGACAGCAGCAAGCTGATGTGTTCCAGCGCGCCGACCATGTTCTGCGGCGACGGCGTCGGCTGCGAGCTGAACGTCTTTGTCGGCGACGCCCAGCACAGCCTGATCGTGCTGGACTGGAGCCTGGTTCCAGACGACGACCGCCAGCTTCTGCAGGTGACCATCGCCGCCGCCCTTGTGCGCCGCACGCAGGACCTGACCACCCGGATGACCTGGGACAGCGCAGCCGGGGCGCTTGTTACGATCGATCCGGCGAATTGACCCGCCAAAGCTTGACGCAAGTCAATCCGCGCGGCCCCGACCTGCACTACCCCTTGGCCGAAGCTTGGCCAAAGGAACCTTCTTCATGCTTGACCGCATCCGCACACTGATCCGTCACCTGCATGAGGTGTCCGAGGTCAACGCCCTGTCCGATCGCGACCTTCAGGATCTGGGCATCAGCCGGGCTCAGCTTCTGGACTTTCTGCAGATGCCGCGCGACATCACTGAACGCGTGACCGCGATGGCGGCGATCTTTGGCGTGCCCGATGCGGATCTCCGCCGCGACCACGCCCTTTGGGTGGACCTTCTGACCACCTGTGGCCAGTGTGCCGACCGCACCGCCTGCTCCCGCGTGCTGGACCGCGGACCTGCCGCCACTGGATCGGACGCCCCGTTCTGCGGCAACCGCGACACCTTTGCCGCCCTGGCCCCCAAGGTCGCCTGACGCCCCCTTGCCAACTTCACCGCGCGCCGCCTAAATGGTTGCCGGCTCTTCCTGGCGTCTACATCGCAGGAAGACCGAAGCAAGACACGGTATGCGTTGAAGAATCAGGACTCCACCCTGTGGGTCGGTCAAGGAATGCGACAGGATGGATGACCGCAAACACGATCAGGAGACCGCTGTTCCGAACCGAAAGGAAGACTGGGTCGCGAAGAACACCGCATCGCTCGTTGGCGTGCCCCCGGCCGCCGGCCGGGACCGCCACCTGATCTTTACCGGCTTCACCCGCTTTGGATATGGCGGCAAGGGCAAGGTCTACATTCCTGAATACTTCCCCCCGTTTACCCAACGCCTGGCAGAAGCGAATGTCGATTGCAGCTTTGTCTGGAACGAAGACGGGCTAGAGGCGGCCATCGACCAGCGTGACACAGCCATCATCCATCTGTTCAACGAAGAAAAGGTCTCCCCCTACAACAGCCGCATCCGGGCCGTCGAACGGCGGGCCAGTGCCGTTTTTTGCCCGCATCGCGCCGGGCTGATCGTTTCGCGCAAACGACGGGCAAATCAGTTCCTGACCACGCGCGGCATCTCCATGCCCCCGCTTGTCACGCAGCCCGATCCGGCCGTTCCCGTATTTTCCAACGCGGCCATGGGCTCGGGCAAGCGAACCTCGGTGATCGCGCAACCCGAATCCCTGGATGCCGAGCGTTACAACGCCCAGTACATCGACACACGCCTGACCTTTGAAGGCACTACATACCACACGATGTTCCGCATCCAGTCCGTCGGTCGTCAGGTCCTGCATGCCTACCCGCGCGCCCGCGACGTGCGCGAGAAATCGGCCTCGGTCCACAGCAAGGACACGCCCGCGAACGGTCCGCTGATCGAATTCCTGCACGCGACCCTGATCGCCCCACGCCGCGCCGAAATTGCCGAACATACGAAAAAGATGGGGGAAATCCTTGGCCCTGGCTTCTATGCCCATGACATGGTGGTCAGCAATTCGACGGGCGAGCTTTACATGGTCGAAAGCGGCTTCAAGTTCAACGATACGCCCTATGCCACGTACCTGCTTCCAGATGCCGACCGGATGCCGTCGAACGCAATCTTCTACAGCGGTCAATATGCGGTGCGTGCTGCCGACCTTTTCTTGCAGGAATGGGACCACGCGCGTCAGACTCCGCTCGCCGATCCATCGGGTGAGGATCTCTGGTCCGACCCCGCCTTCGCCTCGCCCAGCTAAGGCACGGCCCGGCGGTGCCCCCTTGCAGACACCCCGTCAAACGCTTCTTCTATAAGCTCGCGCTCTGGCAGCGCGCCTGCCCGCCGGGACGAACCACGGCCCATGCCACCGCTAAGGGGATTGGGATTATCGACTTCGGGAGAAGGACAAAATGACCACGCATATCGGTGCCAAACCCGGCGACATCGCCGAGACCGTCCTTTTGCCGGGCGACCCCTACCGCGCCCGCTGGGCCGCGCAGACCTTTCTCAAGGACGCCGTTCTGGTGAACGAAGTCAGGGGGATGCTGGGCTTTACCGGCACCTGGAACGGCCACCGCGTCACGATCCACGGGTCGGGCATGGGCATGCCGTCGCTGTCGATCTACGCCAACGAACTGATCCGCGACTACGGCGCCAAGACCCTGATCCGCATCGGATCTGCCGGCGCCCTGCCAACCGATGTCAAGGTCCGCGACGTGATCCTGGCGCAGACCGCAAGCACTGTCGGCTCGCCCTCGCGGTCGATCTTCAAGGAACTGAACTTCGCCCCCTGTGCCGATTTCGGTCTTCTGTCAAAGGCTTACGCTGCGGCGACCGCCAAGGGAACCCCTGTTCATGTCGGCGGGATCTATTCGTCGGACACCTTTTACGACGAACGCGCCGACCTTTCAGAGCAGCTCATGCGGCACGGTTGCCTGGGCGTCGAGATGGAAGCGGCCGAGCTTTACATCCTTGCCGCCCGCCACAAGGTGCGCGCCCTGGCCGTCCTGACCGTCTCTGATCACATCACCACCGGCGAAGCCCTGCCGTCAGACCAGCGCGAACGCAGCTTTGGGGCGATGGTTGAAATCGCGCTGGAGGCGGCCTTCGCCTGACCTTAGCTCTGGGCCAGAAACGCGGCCACGCGGGCCACGGCGCTGCCTTTCGGCATGGGTCGCGCCGACCACAACCGCAGTCCACGCGGCAAGCTGACCCGTTGGGAAAAGGGCGCAATCAGCGTGCCTTTCGCCAGATGCCCCGCCACCAGCGGCCCGTGCCCCATCAGCACGCCCGCCCCGTTGACCGCTTCTTCAACCGCCAGAGCGTATAGCGAAAACACCGGCCCCCGCACCACCACCCGCGCGCCGGTCTGGGCCAACCACAGGGTCCAGTCCTCGGCCCAGGTCGAATCCATCAGGCAGGACACCGACCCAAGGTCCTCCACCCGGGCCAACCGCGCCCCGATTGCAGGAGAGCAGACCGGAAAAAGCTCATCCCCCGCCAGAAGCCGCCCGCCGGTATGGGCTGGAAACAGGCTCAGGTCATGCGGGTTCCGTTTCAGGTTCGGGGGGTGTTCCATCGCGGTGATCGACACCGAAATCTCGGGCGCGGCCAGCCGCAAGGCCGGAAGACGTGGCGACAGCCACAGCTGCGCGATGGCGGGCAAGGTCGCGACATGAACGACCTGCGGGGCGGCCCCAAGGCGCAAGGAAGTTTCCGCTTTTGTAAGTAAATCAAAAGCTTCCGTGAACATCCCCGCGGCAGAGGCCCCCAGCGCGGTCAGCCGCACTCCCTTGGACTGCCGCTCGAACAGGCTGGCGCCAAGGGTCGCCTCCAGCGCCTTGACATGCGCCGTCACCGCCCCCGGACTGACCCCCAACTCCACCGAAGCCGCCGTGAACGCGCCCAACCGCGCCGCCGCCTCAAAGGCGCGCAGGGCGTTCAACGGAAGGCGTCTTGATGGGGGCGGCGAGACGGCCATGGCTTAGGTTTCCTGACCCTAGTTTTCCGCAGAACTGCGTTGCCCGCAAGCCCCCACATGCCTACCCTTCCCCGGAAAATGGAGACCGCCATGCCCCACCTTGCCCCCCGTCCCTGGGTTCCCAACGCCTGCGAAACCTACATACAGCGACTGGCCGCCGGGGCTCAGGCGCCCTCGGCAATGGTGGCCGCGCGGATCGACCACCTTATTGATCGCAATCTGGAAATCCACGATCAGGACTGCTTCAACCTGAACCCGGCCACCAACGTGATGAACCCGCGCGCCGAGGCGGCGCTGGCCCGGGGCATCGGCTCACGGCCCAGCCTGGGCTATCCCGGCGACAAGTACGAAATGGGGTTGGAGGCCATCGAGGAAATCGAGGTCATCACCGCCGAACTCGCCGCCGAAATCTTCCACGCCCGCTATGCCGAAATCCGCGTGGGATCGGGGGCGCTGGCCAACCTTTACGGCTTCATGGCGCTGGCCAGACCGGGTGACAGCATCATCGCGCCCCCCGGCAGCATCGGTGGCCACGTCACCCATCACAGCGCGGGCTGCGCCGGGCTTTACGGGCTGACCACCCACCCGGCGCCGATCGACGCTGACGGCTACACCCTTGATCTTGCAGCGCTTCATGACCTGGCACACGCCGTCCGCCCCAAGATCATCACGGTCGGCGGCAGCCTTAACCTTTTCCCGCATCCGGTGGCCGAGGTGCGCAAGATCGCCGATCAGGTGGGCGCCAAGGTTCTGTTCGACGCGGCCCACCAGTGCGGCATCATCGCGGGTGGCGTCTGGGCCAACCCCCTGACCGAAGGCGCGCATCTGATGACGATGTCGACCTACAAGTCGCTGGGCGGCCCTGCGGGCGGGCTGATCGTGACCAATGACGCCGAGATTGCGCAACGCCTTGACGCCATTGCCTTTCCCGGCCTGACCGCCAACTTCGATGCGGCGAAAAGTGCGGCCCTGGCGCTGACCCTTCTGGACTGGCGCGACCATGGGTCGGCCTATGCCAAGGCGATGGTCGACCTGGCCCGCTCCCTTGCGCACGAGCTTCAGGCGCTTGGCCTTCCGGTGTTCGCCGCCGACCGCGGGGCCACGACCTCGCACCAGTTTGCCATCGAGGCGGCCGCTTTCGGCGGCGGGCAGGCGGCCTCCAAGACCCTGCGCAAGGCGGGCTTCCTGGCCTGCGGCATCGGCCTGCCGATCCCCGAGGTTGCCCATGATCTCAACGGGTTGCGCATCGGCACGCCCGAGCTTGTCCGTCGCGGCGTCACGCCCGCCGACGCCCCCGCGCTGGCCGCCCTGATCGCCGAGGGCCTGCGCTCGAACGCCCCCGAAGCCGTGGCCCCCCGGACCAAGGCGTTGCGGGCCCGGTTCCAGGGGCTTCACTTCATCACCGCTTGACCATCTTCGCCCCGTCCCGTCTTCTGCGGCCAGACATCAGGAGTCGGCGATGCGGCAACGGCAACTTGGTCTGAATGGCCCCAGGGTCTCGACGCTGGGACTGGGCTGCCTGTCCTTTGGCGGCATGTTCGGCCCCACGACCGAGGCGGAGTCCCTCCGCGCCCTGGACGCCGCCTGGGAGGCCGGGATCACCTTCCTCGACACCGCAAACCGCTATGGCGAGGGCGTCAGCGAGACCGTCATCGGCACCTGGCTGCGGACCCGCGGCCACAGGCCCCACATTGCGACCAAAGCGGCCTTCAGCACCGACCCGGCCCGTCGCATCGACAACCGGCCAGAGCATTTGAAGGGCGAACTGGAAGGCTCGCTGCGGCGGCTGGGGGTCGATCATGTCACCCTGTTCTATGCCCACCGCCACGATCCCCTGGTCCCGGCCGAAGACTTGGCCGGGACCATGCAACGCCTTCAGGAAGAAGGGAAAATCCTGGGTTACGGTCTGTCCGAAGTTGGGCCCTACACGCTGGAGCGCTGCCATGCCGTCCAGCCGGTCATGGCGGTGCAGAACGAATATTCGCTGTGGACCCGCACGCCCGAACTGGGCCTGATCCAGCGGTGCGCGCAGCTTGGCGTCGCTTTCGTCCCGTTTTCCCCCCTGGCGCGCGGGGTGTTCGGGACGCCGATGGCCGACCCGGCGCGCTTTGCCAAGGACGAATTCCGCAGCCGCATCCCCCGCTTTCATCCCGAAAACTGGCCGCACAACCAATTGAAACTGCAGGCCTTTCACGCCTTCGCGGAAAGCCGGGGCCTTACCCCGCCCGCGCTTGCGCTGGCCTGGCTTCTGGACCGGGGCGCGCATGTCCTGCCGATCCCCGGCACCCGCAGCGCCAACCATCTGCGGGCTTGGGCCATGGCCCCCGAAATCGACCTGGACGACCACGACCGCGACGAGATCGACCGCCTTTTGCCCATCGGCTGGGCCTGGGGCGACCGCTACGACGACACCCAGGCCGCGACCGTCGAACGCTATTCGTGACCGTGGCTTCGGTCATAGGGGTTCGGCCCGGACGGCGCCCATCCGACCGGAGGCGCGGGCGGCTTGAACACCTGCACCAGCAGCGGATGGCAGGCAGCCAGGTCCGAAGAATGCTCGGCCGAACAGTCGCCCCCCGGGCAGGCTGACAGCGCGCCCAGAAGATCGATTTCTGCCATGAATTCAAGGTAGTCGCCGGGCCGCACCGGGCTGGCCTTCATGAAGTATTGCCCAGTGTCACGGGTGAATCCGGTGCACATGAAGACATTCAGCACGTCATGCACATGCAGCTCCGCGGCCTTGGCAGGCAGGCCCCAGTGATCCGCGACGGCCCGCGTCAGGTTGGAATGGCAGCAGTGGTGGTACTGGTCGCCCCCGGACAACAGGGCCTGGGTATAGGGATCGCAGCGCGTGCCGATCACATCATGCACCGACCCGCCAAAGGCATCGAACCCGTACCAGTCCAGCGTATCCTCGGTCACCGTCGCCATCGGGCGCAGGTAGGGCAGGCAGGACCACATCCGGTCCCCGGTGGACAGATGCGTGCCATGCAGCGCCCGGGTCTTGCCGGAATAGAACCGCTCGCCCAGGTTGTCCGCCGCAAACAGGTTCAGGTCACCGACTTGCGGACCATCGACGCTGACGATCCGGAAAAACCAGCCCGCCGGGACCGTGAAGCACCGCGCCTCACGCGGCGGGACCAGAACTTCGGTCTCCAGGGTCCAGCCGTCGCGGGCGGCGCGGTAGCCCGCCAGGTCCGGGCGCGGCAAGCCGTCAACCGGGTAGCAGATGACGGGGGCGACAGCCTTGCGCAGAGGGCCGTCGGGCGGGGCGGGGTGTTCGGGGTGGTCCGGTTTCATCCCGCCAGCCTTGCGTCAAATCACCCGGCGCGCAAGCCGCTTGCGACCGCGCGCTACCAGTGTTCGCCCAAGACGGCAGGAACGGCCAACACCCGGTATTTCCTTGCGAAAACCGGATACATCATCCCGTCCGAATTCATCGAGCGGTCGTGCCAGCCGCCTTCGGCCAACCACAGCGCACGTTGCATCACCAGTTGCATCGCGTCGATCCGGCCATACTCGACCGGCACGCCGCCCAGGACAGTGCCCTGCCGGTCGGCAGCCCTTGACACGCGAAGCTGACTGTTCTTCAGCGCCACCTGCCCGCGCATGACCACGCCATAGACCAGGATCTGCGGCTGGGAATGCTCAAACACCTCGGGCGGCAGCAGCAGGGTGCCGAACTTGCGGTCCAGCCATTTGGCCAGGCCTTTGACCCCGACCGGATACTGCGTCGTCGGATAGGCAAAGGTCCAGGGCTGGGGGTCGGTCACCATCTCTTTCAGGACGGCAATCAGCGTCGGGTAAAAGATGTTGTCGGCGTTGGTGTGGATGATCCACCGCCCCCGCGCCGCGCGGATTCCCATGTCGCGCGCCGTATGGCCCCAGTCGCCGGTCCGGGTCGGCGTGACGATGAACCGCGTGGCCGGGTGCATCGGAGCGCCGGCCATATCCTCTTCATAACTTTGGGCTTTCGGGCCGTCGTGATAGACCAGCACCTCAAAGTCCTTGCAGGTCTGTTCCGCAAGACTGGCCATCTTGCGCCGCAGATACCCGCGTGAGACCGAAGGTTCATAGTCCGTCACGATCACCGTGAACATGGGATCGTCGGCGGTGAAAGGCTGGCCGGTGATCGGCTGCCGCTGCGCGGTCGGCTTGGCCAATTAGACTACCCGCTCCACCATCATCTTCTTGATCTCGGCAATCGCCTTGGCCGGGTTCAGCCCTTTGGGGCAGGTCTTGGCGCAGTTCATGATCGTATGGCAGCGATACAGCTTGAACGGGTCTTCCAGCTGGTCCAGCCGTTCGCCCGTCGCCTCGTCCCGGCTGTCGATGATCCAGCGATAGGCATGCAGCAGCGCGGCCGGGCCAAGGTAGCGGTCCGAGTTCCACCAATAGCTCGGGCACGAGGTCGAGCAGCAGGCGCACATCACGCATTCGTACAGGCCGTCCAGCTTGGACCGATCGTCGATCGACTGCTTCCACTCCTTCGCGGGGCGGTTGGTCTTCGTCTCCAGCCAGGGCATGATGCTTGCATGCTGGGCGTAGAAATGCGTGAGGTCCGGGATCAGGTCCTTGATTACCGCCATGTGCGGCAGGGGGTAGATCTTAACGTCGCCCTTCACCTCGTCCAGGCCGTAGATGCAGGCCAGCGTGTTGATCCCGTCGATGTTCATCGCACAGGACCCGCAGATGCCTTCGCGGCAGGACCGGCGGAAGGTCAGGGTCGGGTCGATCTCGGTCTTGATCTTGATCAGCGCGTCCAGCACCATCGGG
>JAKQLM010000161.1 GCA_029567145.1 Pseudomonadota bacterium | reverse complement strand
CATCGGCACCTGTCGCTTCGGGGATGCGCGCCCAAGGCTTGCCGCTGATCGGCGAGACGCTGTCAAACGTCGCCCCGTCCGACGCCGCGACCCAGTCGCCGTCGATCAGCATCTGACAGTCCCTGATCTGATCCATACCGATCCTCCCAATCCGTTCCGGCAATCTTGACGGCCTCGCTTGCCTTGGTATTTCGAATATTCGACGCCGGATGGCGAATATTCCAAATCCATAACCGCTTTGGAATGCAATCTGAAAAGGGGCCAACAAAGGGATTGCCGCATGCACAAACAGATCATCGGTGAGCCGCTTGTCATCAACGGTCGAACGCTCAGCCTGTCCCGCGCCGTTCGGGCCGGGGATATGGTCTATCTGACCGGGCAAGTTCCGATGCAGGACGGCCAGGTGATGACCCGGGGCACGGTCGAAGACCAGACCCGCGCCGTCCTGGACGAAATCACCAAGACCTTGGCCTTGGCAGGCTGCACACGGGATGATGTTGTGAAAACAATGGTCTGGCTGAAAGACCGCGCCGATTTTCCGGGCTTCAACGCGGTCTACGGCGAGTATTTCCCCAAGGACCCGCCCGCCCGGTCCGCCCTCGTCAGCGATTTCCTTGTCGACATCCGGGTCGAAGTTGAGGTCGTCGCCTACAGCCCAAGGGGGCGCGAATGACCCTGCGCGATCCCAAAGGCACCGCCTATGACCTGACCGGCCCCGAAACCGCGCCGGTTGTCGTGCTGGTCCATGGCCTTGGCCTGAACCGGGCCGTCTGGCAGTGGATGAGTCCCGATCTGGCCCAGCACTTCCGGGTTCTGACCTTTGATTTCCTCGGCCACGGCGATAGCCCGCCTCCCACGGGCCAGCCGACCCTGCGCGACCTGTCCGAACAGCTTCGCGCCCTGCTCGACCATCTGCACATCGCCAAGGCCGCCATCGTCGGCTTCTCGCTTGGCGGCATGGTTGCCCGGCGTCTGGCACAGGACCATCCCGACCGGGTTTCCGCCCTCGTGATCCTGCATTCCGCGCATCAGCGCAGCGAAAAGGCCCAGGCCGCGATCCTGTTCCGGGTGGCTCAGGCCGATGATCACGGCCCCGCCGCCACCGTCGAACTGGCACTTGAACGCTGGTACACCGACGCCGCCCGCGCCACCCGGCCCGACCTGATGGACCTGACCCGGAAATGGGTGCTGGCCAATGATCCCAAGGTCTACCCCAAGCTTTACCGCATCCTTGCCCATGGCATCGACGAAATCGTCGCCCCTTCACCCGCAATCACCGCGCCCACACTGGTCATCACCGGGGACGAAGATT
>JAKQLM010000160.1 GCA_029567145.1 Pseudomonadota bacterium | reverse complement strand
GCCCCGGCGGCAACGGTCTGCTCGAACGGGTAAAGGTTCACGATCAGAAGGTCGATCGGCTCGATCCCATGCGCCGCCATCGCCACCAGGTGTTCGTCGTCGTCCCGCAGCGCCAGAAGCCCGCCGTGCACGTTCGGGTGCAGCGTCTTGACCCGACCATCCATCATCTCGGGAAAGCCCGTCACGTCGGACACATCCCGCACCTTCAGCCCCGCGGCCCGCAGCATGCTGCTGGTGCCCCCGGTCGAGATCAGCTCCACACCGTATCCCGCCAAAGCGCGGGCAAGGTCCAGAAGGCCGGTCTTGTCGGAAACCGAGATCAGCGCGCGGCCGATGGGAACGAGGTTGGTCATCGCAGAAACCCTTCGCTAGCCCGTCGGGACGTCAGAGGTCCACCCCCTCGAGGTCCCGGATGGCCAGCGGAGTATCCTTTGCCTTCGCCAAGGTCCAGCCCACCCGTGTCTCAAAACCCCGCGCCTGCGCCCGAAGCACAATTTGCGTGCAGGGCCGCGGATTCAGCCGCCCGGTTTCCAGATAGGCCGAGGCCTCCAGGCCAAGCTCCGCCGGCCCACTGAACCGGAAGATCCAGATCTCGCCACTGCGCAGCGCCATGGAAACCGCAGCGCCCCCCATGTCCAGCGTCGCATCGACCTCCGGATGCAGGTGGAAGCGGATCGCGAATCCAGCGCCGGACATAGCGGTCGTCGTCATGACATCCTCGAACCGCCGTCGCGCCTCGGCTGTCATCGCGGTCAGCGCATCCACGCCTGACAAGCGCCGCCCGTCATGCGCCAGCGTCAGGCTGCGGCTGGCGATCAGCCCGTGACTTCCCAGCCATCCGTCATGCGCGAGATACAGGTCAGTCCCTTCCGTCCCCACCGTCAACCGCGACGCCGTGACCTGCGCCTGATGCTCCAGTGCCTCGCCCCGCGCCCCCAGCCGCGACGAGGACACGCCATCCATCCCCAGGACCGAATGCGACGCGGTCGCCCGCGCCGCCCGCTGCCAGTCGG
>JAKQLM010000130.1 GCA_029567145.1 Pseudomonadota bacterium | reverse complement strand
GATCCACGGAGAAACCATGCAGAAGCTGCTGACTGCAACCGCCCTGACCGCGATCCTCGCCTCGGCCGCGACCGCGCAGGAGATCACCGAATTCAACATCGGCATCCTGGGCGGCGAGAACGCCCAGGATCGCATGACGTCGAACGAATGCTTCCGTGCCAAGATGGAAGAAGCCCTTGGCGTCCCAGTCAAGCTGTTCACCCCTGCCGACTATGACGGCGTGATCCAGGGCCTTTTGGGCGGGACGCTGGACTATGCCTGGCTGGGTGCCAGCGCCTATGCCAAGGTCTATCTGACCGACCCGGAAGCCGTCGAGGTCAAGCTGACCAAGCAGAACGCCGATGGCTCGACCGGGTACTACTCGATCGGCTTCACCCGCAAGGACACCGGCATCACCAGCATGGACGAGGCCAAGGGCAAGGTCTTCGCCTTTGCCGACCCGAACTCCACTTCGGGCTACCTCGTCCCCGGCGCCGAGCTGACCACCAAATACGGCACGCTGGAAGACTACTTCGCCGAAGTGAAGATGTCGGGCGGGCATGAGCAGACCATCGTCGGCGTCGCGAACGGCGATTTCGACGCGGGCGTCTCCTGGGCCGATGGTCTGGGCAACTGGGAAGACGGCTACAACTCGGGTGCCTTCCGCAAGGCCGCCGATGCGGGCCTGGTCGACATGTCGAACCTGGTGGAAATCTGGCGCTCGACGCTGATCCCCGAAGGCCCGATGGTGGTCCGCAAGGCGCTGCCGCAGGACGTCAAGGACAAGGTCACCCAGCTGACGGCCGACCTGTGGGAAACGGACGCCGAATGCGCCTACGCGGTTGCGGCGGGCGACGCCAAGGACTTTGTTCCGGTCGAGCATTCGATGTACGACGGCGTCCTTGCCGCCCGCAAGCTGCAGGAAGGCATGTAAGCCACCCCCCGGCCGGACCCCGCCAGCGCGCGGGGTCCGGCTTTTTCCTTTCCGGATGATCCCATGGTCGATGCAGCCTTCGGACCGACGCCGGGCCAGCGCCCGGATCTGTCCAACACCCGCGAAGCCTATCTCGACATGGTCCGCCGCAAACGGATGTACGGTGGCATCCTGCTTGTGCTGTTCGTGGCGCTCATGGCCTCGGGCTGGATGCTGGCAGAAGAGCGGAACGCCGGGGGGTTCTGGAACGGCCTGCCGAACGTTCTGGATTTTCCGGCCGAGGTCTTTTCCGAAGCCTGGACCAACCGCGCGAACCTGCCCGGGCTGATCGTCGCCCACGTCCCTTCGCTGATCGAGACGCTGAACATCGCCGCCGTCTCTACCCTGATCGGCGCGCTGGCCGCCGTGTCGCTGTCCCTGCTGGCGACGCGCGGGCTGGCCCGCTGGCCCGCCTTGATCCCGCTGTTCCGCCGCACGATGGACAGTCTGCGCGCGATCCCCGAAATCGTCATCGCGCTGGTCCTCATCTACATTCTTGGCGGCGGCCCGGTGCCGGCCGTCATCGCCATCGCGCTGCATACCGGGGGCGCGTTGGGCAAGCTTTTCTCGGAAGTGGCCGAAAACGCCGACCTGAAGCCGGTCGAGG
>JAKQLM010000118.1 GCA_029567145.1 Pseudomonadota bacterium | reverse complement strand
CCCCGCAGCGATAATAGGAATTTTCATTTTCCAATCGCGGCGATAGGCTGAGCATATGACTCCGATCACGATGAAGCATCTGCGCTACTTTGACGCGCTGGCAAGGGCTCGGCATTTCGGCCGCGCGGCCGAGGCGTCGTCGATCTCGCAGCCCGCGCTGTCGCTGCAGATCAAGGAACTGGAGGATATCCTGGGCGCGACCCTTGTCGAACGTGGCCCGCGCCAGATCCGGCTGACGACCCTGGGCGAGGATTTCGCCCTTCGCGCGCGAGAGGTGCTGCGGTCGGTGGACGAACTCGCGTCGCTGGCCCGCGCCTCGACCGGGCCTTTGGCGGGGCGGTTGCGGTTGGGGATCATCCCGACCGTCGCGCCGTATTTCCTGCCGCGACTGATCCGGCATCTGGCCGAGCGCTACCCCGATCTGGACCTTCGCCCGCGTGAGGCGGTGACCCCGAAACTGGTCCGCGACCTGACCGAAGGGCGGCTGGACCTTGCCCTTGTCGCGCTGCCGGTGTCCGAGCCGTCGCTGGCCGAACATCCGCTGTTTGACGAAGATTTCCTGCTGGTCCGTCCGCAGGCGATGCAGGGCCACCCGGTGCCGACGGTCGATGCCTTGCGCCAGATGCCGCTTCTGCTGCTGGAAGAGGGGCACTGTTTCCGCGATCAGGCGATCAGTTTCTGCAAGCTGCCTCCGGCCCTGTCAGGCGAAATCATGGAAGGCTCGTCCCTGTCGACGCTGGTGCAGATGGTCGGCGCGGGCATCGGGGTGACGCTGATCCCGGCGATGGCCGCGCGGATCGAGACGCTTTCGGCCGCCGTCGCGCTGGACCGGCTGCCCGACCCACGCCCCGGCCGGACACTGGGCCTGGTCTGGCGGCGTAGCAACCCCTTGGCCGACCGGTTCGGACTGATGGCCGCGCAACTGGCCAACGATCTGCAAGAGACCGGGGATTAAGCCCCCCAGGTCCGCTCCAGAAGCCGCAGCCAGTTGCCGTGGGCGATCTTTTCGATCAGCGGCTCGCCCAAACCCATCTCGCGCATGGCGGCGATCAGGACGGGCAGGCCCTCGACGCCGCCGATGTCCTTTGGCGTCGCGGCACCATCATAGTCCGACCCCAGTCCGACATGATCCTCTCCGGCCAGCCGCAGCAGGTGGTCGATGTGGCGCTTGACCGGGTCCAGCGTCATCTCGGCGCTTTGGCGGCCATCCTCGCACAGAAAGACGGTGGCGAAGTTCAGCCCGACCATGCCGCCGGTTTCGCCAATCGCCCGCAACTGCCGGTCGGTCAGGTTCCGGCTGGAGGGGGTGACGGCATGGGCGTTGGAATGGGTCGCGACCAGCGGCGCATCGGACAGTTTGGCCACGTCCCAGAACCCGGCCTCGTTCAGGTGGCTCAGGTCGATCATGATCCGCAGGGCATTGCACTCGCGGACCAGCGCGCGGCCCAGATCGGTCAGCCCCGGCCCGGTATCGGGGCCCGAGGGGAAGCGGAACGGCACGCCATGGCCAAAGATCGTCGGGCGCGACCA
>JAKQLM010000071.1 GCA_029567145.1 Pseudomonadota bacterium | reverse complement strand
GGCAAGGTGCTGGACGACCGCGACGGCGGCATTGTCGGCGCGTTGCGCGGGGCGGTGCGGCGATTGGGCGAGCCGGTGATCCGGGTGGCCGTGGGCCGGGCGATGAAAGAGATGGGGCGGAACTTCGTTCTGGGCGAGACCATCGACAAGGCGATGGACCGCGCGCGGGACCTGGAGGGCAAGGGCTATACCTACAGCTATGACATGCTGGGCGAGGCCGCGCGCACCGAAGCCGACGCGCGGCGCTATCACCTGTCCTATTCCCGCGCGATCACCGCCATCGCCCGCGCTGCCAAGGGCAACGACATCCGCACCAATCCGGGCATCTCGGTGAAACTGTCGGCGCTGCACCCGCGCTACGAAGTCTCCAAGCGCGCAAGGGTGATGGAGGAACTGGTCCCCCGCGTCCGCGCCCTGGCCGGGCTGGCCAAGGCGGCGGGCCTCGGCTTCAACATCGACGCCGAAGAGGCCGACCGACTGGCGCTGTCGCTGGAGGTGATCGAGGCCACCCTCTCCGACCCTGCGCTGAAGGGTTGGGATGGGTTCGGCGTCGTGGTGCAGGCCTATGGCCGCAGGGCAGGGGCTGTGATCGACTGGCTGCACGCCCTCAGCCACCGACTTGACCGCAAGATCATGGTTCGCTTGGTCAAAGGCGCCTACTGGGACGCCGAAGTGAAGCGGGCGCAGGTTCTCGGCCTGACCTCGTTCCCGGTCTTCACCCGCAAGCAGGCGACCGACGCCAGCTACATAGCCAACGCCCGCAAGCTCTTGACGATGACCGACCGGATCTATCCCCAGTTCGCCACCCACAACGCCCACACCGTCGCCGCCGTCCTGCATCTGGCCGACGAAATCGGCGTCACCCCCATGGCTTACGAGTTCCAGCGCCTGCACGGCATGGGCGAGCGCCTGCACGACATCGTCCTGAACGACCACCATACCCGCTGCCGCATCTACGCCCCGGTCGGTGCGCACCGCGACCTTCTCGCTTACCTGGTCCGCCGGTTGCTGGAGAACGGCGCGAACTCCAGCTTCGTCAACCAGATCGTCGATGAGGATGTCCCGCCCGAAACCGTCGCCGCCTGCCCGCTGACCGCGCTGCAGACGCTGTCGATCCCGAACCCCGCGCTGACCCCCGGCCCGCAACTCTTCGCCCCGCGCCAGAACGCCAGGGGCTGGGACCTGACCGACGCCACCGACCTGGCCGAGATCGAAGCCGCCCGTGCGCCGCATGCCGAGACACTCTTCACCGCCGCCCCCCGCCTTGCCGGTCGCACGGTCGGCGGAGCGCAGGCTCCGGTCCTGAACCCTGCCACCGGCACGCTGGTCGGCCATGTCACCG